>JAZQHN010000279.1:0-7825 GCA_045540615.1 Clostridia bacterium | reverse complement strand
CTGGAGGAAGGGCTTCAATCCCGTATGATGCTGATTCCCAATATCATTGATGAAACTGTGCCGATTGGTAAGGATGACAGCGAAAATGTGGAACTGGAAAAGTTCGGGGAGCCTGTGACTCCCGATTTTGAAGTGCCTTATCATACAGAAATTATGGAAAAGCTGAACGGTATTGATCTGGATGCAGCAAGAAAGGTTGCAGGAAACGGATTTTATTACCTTATGGGTGATATTGCTCAGCTTCATTCTGCGGTGATCACTTATGCCCGTGATTTTATGATCAACCGCGGATTTACCTATTGCATCCCTCCCTTTATGATTCGCAGTAACGTGGTAACGGGAGTTATGAGCTTTGCGGAAATGGATGCAATGATGTATAAAATTGAAGGGGAGGATTTGTATTTAATCGGTACCTCCGAGCATTCCATGATTGGAAAATATATTGATACCATTGTATCAGAAGAGACTCTGCCTCACACCTTAACCAGCTATTCTCCTTGCTTCCGTAAGGAAAAGGGTGCTCATGGATCGGAAGAACGCGGGGTTTACAGGATTCACCAGTTTGAAAAACAGGAAATGATTGTGGTATGTAAGCCGGAAGAAAGTATGGAATGGTTCCATAAGCTGTGGCAAAATACCGTTGATTTGTTCCGTTCTATGGATATTCCTGTTCGTACTATTGAATGCTGTTCGGGTGATTTGGCGGACTTGAAGGTAAAATCCTATGACGTGGAAGCCTGGTCTCCCCGTCAGCAGAAATATTTTGAGGTAGGAAGCTGTTCCAACTTAGGAGATGCTCAGGCAAGAAGATTGAAGATTCGTGTTCACGGAGAAGGCGGCAAGAAATATTTTGCTCATACTCTGAATAACACCGTTGTGGCTCCCCCCAGAATGTTAATTGCTTTCTTGGAAAATAACCTGGAAGCGGATGGAAGTGTGAGAATCCCCGAGGTTCTGCGTCCTTACATGGGCGGAAAGGAAAAAATCCAACCCGGGAAATAATGATTTTTCATAAATGGAAGAGAACAGCTTATCACGGCTGTTCTTTTTTTGAAAAAATTCATAAAAAATATTGTCAAAATGAAAAAAATATGTTATAATTGAATTAGAAAAAATAAAGGAGGGGTTTTTATGAAGTTAATCCTTGCGATTGTACACGATATTGACGGTAATAACTTGATGTCAGCGTTGAACAAGGAAGGATACTCCGTAACTAAGCTTGCTACTACAGGCGGTTTCCTGAAAGCGGGAAATACTACGCTGATGGTTGGTGTCAGTGATGAAAAGGTAGAAGCGGTTGTGGATGTGATTCGTTCTAAGTGTGACAGAAGAAAGCGTATGGTAGTAAACCCCAACGTGATGGGAAATATTGAAAGCAGTATGGATCCCTTCCCGGTGGAAATTGATGTTGGGGGAGCCACCATCTTTGTTCTGGATGTGGACCGGTTTGAAAAAATTTAGGAGTTTTCATGAGTGAATTGTTCGGACATGGTCATATTATGCAAAGCTTGGCCGATGGGGTGAAAACCCGTCGGCTGAGCCATGCTTATTTGTTCGAGGGAGCAGAGGGAATCGGAAAAATGACAACGGTTCACCGGCTTTCTCGTCTTTTGATGTGTAAAAATGGCGGTGAATGCGGAGTTTGCGAGGATTGTAGGAAACTTGAGGCAGGGTCGCATCCTGATTTTATCATTGCTGATGAAAGCTTTTTGCAATCAGATAAGGTAAAACCGGGTTCTGTGGAAGCCATGCGATTGGTGAGGCAGAGTGCCTATGCAAAACCCTTTATGAGTGATTGGAAGCTATATGTGATTCCCCATGCGGATGACATGCTTGCTCCGGCGCAAAACAGCTTGTTAAAGCTTTTGGAGGAACCACCTGCTTATTGTGTGTTCATTCTTCTTTGCGAAAATGCCAATCAGATATTGGAAACGGTGCGTTCAAGAAGTGTATTGCTTCGTTTTTTGCCTTTGAGTGATGAGGAAATGCTTCGTTTTTTGAAAAGCCGTTATGATGAAAAAAAATCAGCTCTTTTGTTGCGTCCGTCGGGCGGAATTCCGGGACGAGCTCTGCAAATTGCGGAGGATGAAGTCTTTTTGGAACGTCGGGAACGGGCTGCAGAGCTGTTCAGCAGTTTTTTTCAGCAGGGCGATTTGCTTCCTTTAAGTTCATTTTTTGACAAAGAGAAGGATTTATGGGAGGAAGTGTTGGAAGGACTTTTGGATTTGACAGCGGAGGCGGCAGAAGGCGTTGCCTGCAACAAAAGGATGACAGGATATGCCGCAGCTCTTTCGGAACGGGTTTCCCTGAAAGGATTGTTGAAGTTGTTTTCGCTGATTCAGGAAACTATATTGAAATTGAAGAATAATGCGAACTTTTCGCTGACGGTGACAGCGTTTTTGACGGAATGTTATGCAGCGGGAAAGGAGAAAAACAATGATTGAAGTGATAGGAGTACGCTTTAAAAGCGTTGGAAAAATATATTATTTTGACCCTGCGGGAAAACGGGTAACAAGAGATCAGCATGTAATTGTAGAAACTGCCCGAGGGATAGAATTCGGTACGGTCATTCTGCCCAATTTTCAGATTGATGAATCGGAAATAACGGCACCTTTAAAGAAAATGATTCGCTCTGCTACCAAGGAGGATGAAGAACGGATTCTGGCAAATGCCAAAAAGGAACGGGAGGCACTTGCCACATGCCAACAGAAGATTCGGGAGCACAACCTGGATATGAAACTGATTGATGTGGAATATACCTTTGACGGCAGTAAAATTTTATTTTACTTTACAGCAGATGGACGTGTGGATTTTCGTGAATTGGTGAAAGATTTGGCAGCAATGTTCCGCACGAGAATCGAATTGCGTCAGATTGGTGTCCGTGACGAAGCAAAGCTTCTTGGAGGCTTAGGTATTTGCGGAAGAAGTCTTTGCTGTTCCAGCTTTTTGGGCGAGTTTGATCCTGTTTCCATTAAAATGGCAAAGGAACAGAGCTTGTCTTTGAATCCTACTAAAATTTCCGGTGTTTGCGGAAGACTGATGTGCTGCCTGAAATACGAGCAGGAAGCTTATGAAGATTTGCACAGAACCACCCCTAAGGTAGGTGCCGTTGTCAAATCACCGGATGGTAAGGGTGAGGTCATCGGCGTGAATCTTCTTCGCGGTCAGATTAAAGTAAAGCTGGAAAAGGACGAAAGCACTCAGACGTATTCTGTGAAGCAACTGAAAATTTTAAAGGCTCATCCCCAGGGAAAAGAAAATAAAAAAATGACCGAAGAAGAGAAAAATGCAGAAAAAATTCTGAAAGAATTAGAAAAAGATTAAAATAGGCTTGAAATTTTTACAAACCTATGATATAATGAATGTAAATAACCTGTATGATTCAGGAATTCCGTTGAGGAGGTGTATTCCAATGGCATATAAAATCAGTGATGATTGCATCAGCTGCGGTGCTTGCGCTGCAGAATGTCCTACTTCTGCTATTTCTGAAGGGGATGGCAAATACGTGATCGATGCAGACGCATGCGTAAGCTGCGGTGCATGTGCAGGAGTTTGCCCTGTTGATGCTCCTTCTGAGGACTAATCAAAAAGAAAAAAGCCTGTGGGACACCCATGGGCTTTTTTTATACTGTCAGGAGGAAATAGTATGAACGAGTGGGAACGTTGGGATGATTTGCAGTTAGGCGGAGTCGGAATTTATCAGGATAAACGTCAGTTTTGCTTTGGTGTGGATGCGGTGCTTTTAGCGGATTTTTGTCGAATCCGACCGAAGGAAAGGGTGCTTGACTTGTGCACCGGAAACGGCATTATCCCTATTTTGCTTGGAGCAAAAACCAAAGCTTTGCAGATTACAGGAATTGAGTTATCCGTGCGAAACTGTCAGTTGTTTCAAAAAAGCATTGAAAAGAATCAAATGGAAGAGCGTTGCAAGGTTTACCAGGGGGATATTAAGGAAATTCGTTCCCTGGTTTCAGGGGGCAGCTTTGATGCAGTCACCTGCAATCCGCCTTATATGGAGGCGGGCAGCGGTCTTTTGAATGTTGCTGATGAGGTGACCTGGGCAAGGCACGAGGTGATGTGCACGCTTTCTGATGTGTTGGATGCCGCTTGCTGGTCGGTGAAATCGGGTGGCAGAGTATGTATGATTCATCGCCCGCACCGACTGGAGGACTTGATGACAGGAATGCGGGAACGAAAGTTGGAGCCGAAACGGCTTCGGCCTGTATATCCGAAACCGGGTGAAAAAGCAACTATGATTCTGGTTGAGGCGTTGAAAGACGGCAAACCGGGGCTTGATTTGCTGCCACCGTTGTTGATATATGATGAAACGGGGAAGGATTCCCCTGAAATAGATGAGATTTACGGGAGAGTGAAGCAATGAGCGGAATGTTATATTTGTGCGGAACACCCATTGGAAATTTATCTGATTTTTCCCCGAGGGGAGTGGAAATTCTCCAAAGTGTAGATTTTATTGCGGCAGAGGATACCCGTCACAGCTTGAAATTGTTGCAGCATTTCGGAATTTCAAAGCCAATGGTCAGTTATTTCGAGCATAACAAACGGGAACGGGGAGAGCAAATTGTGAAACGGTTGCTTGCAGGAGAATCTGCAGCCCTCATTACCGACGCGGGAATGCCTGCCATTTCTGACCCGGGAGAGGATTTGGTGTTGCTTTGCCATGAAAACAAGATTGATGTGGTGCCCGTTCCGGGACCTTGTGCTGCTATTGCTGCGTTGGCATCAAGCGGATTGCCTACAGGCAGATTTTGCTTTGAAGGGTTTTTGACAGTAAACAAAAAAGGCAGACGGGAGCATCTGCAAAGCCTTCAAAAAGAACGACGCACCATGATTTTTTATGAGGCACCCCATAAGCTTTGTGCCACACTTTCGGATATGCTTTCCATTTTGGGGGACAGACGGATTGCTTTGGCACGGGAAATGACTAAAATCCACGAAGAAATTGTGCTCACAACCCTCAAGGAAGCCAATGAGAAATACCAAGAGACCCCTCCCAAAGGAGAATTTGTGTTGATTTTGGAAGGATGCGGAATGGTGGAAGAGGAGTTTTCTTCTACCCCCAAGGAACGGTTGGAGGAATTGATTGCTTCGGGAGTTTCTAAAAAAGATGCCATCCGTCAGGTGGCAGAGGAACGTAAACTGCCTAAAAGAGAAATTTATGCTTTGACTATAGAAGAATGAGTGTTTAGGAATTGCAACGAAATGATTGCAGTTCCTTTTTTCATATTTTCTATTTTTCTGAATATATTGAAAGAGAAAGGAGGGAAAGGGATGGCGTTGGCAGATATTGATATTTTGGCACGGATTATTTTGTGTGAAGCAGGAGGAGAAGGGGACAACGGCATGAGAGCAGTTGCAAGCGTGGTCATGAATCGGGTGAATGTGGACTATGGTGAATATGCTCCCTTAAATACCATTCGGGAAGTGATTTTCCAGCCCGGTCAGTTTGATTGTGCCAGAGAGGTGATTAACGGGGTGTATAATCCTCAGAATATTTATAATATGCGTCCCGATCAGATTCATTATGATATTGCTTCCTGGGCAATTGCGGGAAACCGAATCAACAATTTGGGGATTGCTTTGTGGTATTTCAATCCCTTTCAGCCTGTCTGTCGACCCTTTTTTCCCTCGCAGGTGGGACAGTTTGTCATCCGAGTGGGGGAACATTGTTTTTACAATCCCACCCAAGCCTATGCCGATACCTGATATGGAAAGGAGAAACGCAATGAGTCGGAATTATTATGAAAGAACACCGCAACAAAAATCGGAGCAAAGTAAAATCAACCAGGAGACAATGCCGGGAGAACGGGGGTTTACCGTTCCTCCTCAGCAAAATTTCAATACAGATGCCCTGAGGGGCTCTATGCAAAATTACTTGGCAGATAACATCGGAGAGTATGTGGTCATTGAATTTTTGATTGGTACCTCTCAGCTCATAAGAAAACAGGGCATCCTTTATTCTGTAGGAACGGGGGTGGTAACCTTATACGACGAGGAATACGACAATTTCATTACATGCGATGTCTTTTCGGTAAAATTTGTCTATTTCTACCGTCCCGGTCAAAGACCAAGCCGGAATTACAATGCTTTTTCCGGGAGCAATGCTTCGGTGAATCATTATTTGAGATAAGGAAAAAACTGCGGCTCTACAGGTCGCAGTTTTTTGTTAACAAGAATCGAAAGAAAAATTTTTATTAATTATTTTTAAAAAAACAATTTACAAATATTGTAAATTGTGATATAATGATATTGCGACATAATTTCATACGAACCTGGGTCACTATAAGTGTGTATTTTTATCCTTTGGTAAAAATGCATGCTCTCTTTACGCATACTTGTAGTGATTTGAATTTATGTGTGAAATTGTGTCGCAACAATCAGAGTGATGCATTTTTCGGTGCATTGCTCTTGCAATGCACTTTTTTATTGGAGGATACATTATGAAAAATGAAGTAGATTCTTTAGGAAGATTTGTCATACCCGTCAAATACAGAAGATTAATGGATATCAAACATGGCGACGAGTTGGGTGTGACCTATTAAAAAGGTTGCCTGTTGATTAAAAAGCCGAGTCAAGATTGCATTTTTTGCGATAGCAGTAAAGATTTATTTCCCTTTGAAGAACGGATGATTTGCAGAGAATGCTTGAAAAGATTAATAGAAAAATATTGGTAGGGCGGAGCAGAATCCGTCCTTTTTCATGTTCTCCTTGTCTAAAGAAGGAATCATTGCAGATAGCGGGAAAAGAATCTGATTTTCCTCTTTACAAATCCAAAAAAGAATGATATAATGTATAAAGATACATTTTATGTATAAAATGATGGTCGCAGTATCCTAGTCGGTTTGCGCGGTTCCTAAGGCGGGCCTAAAAATCCGTTAAAGGGCACATCGATGAAGTTCCTTGTGCTGGCTTTCGATGCCCAATCGGGGGCTTGTGCTGGGAGTTAAGGTTTAGGGGCACTTTTCAATGGCATGAAAAGACTGACCCCTTTTCCGTGGAGACCTGTTCTTGTGGTCGGGGCTTCGGCTTGAAGTTTAAGCCAGGCTGCCGGGTACGAAGCAGGATAAAACCTGTTATGTGGTGCATTTTTTGTGCTGCGAACAGTGTAGCCTGCCTTGAGTGGGTATGGTGGATGTTGGATCAGGAAAAGAATCGTCGGCCAACGAACCTTTTCTATTGCCGGCTGAAACCATGGTTGCAAAAGAGGCTAAGAACCGTAGCGGCTGTTGAGGAAAACTCCTAGGCTGTTCTGACGAGGTGCATACAGGATTGCAGTACGGACTAAGTGGCAATTCAGTCCCGCTTTCGGCAACGGGCGGACGGCGCTTGAAAGGGAAACCGCCCTTCCGGCAACGGAAAGGCAGTGCCGTGGGAAATCCTACTGAACCTATGCCGTAGAATTTACTGTGTGCACCGACCACTTATATTTTAAAATTCGGAGGTTTTCCGAGTGGATAAACAGGAAAAGAAAAAAGCAAAACTATATATTAAAACCAGTAAAATTGGAGCTAAAAAAGGCAATCGGAAATGGGTCATCGGAATTTTTTGTCTGACCTTTCTTATCTCTGTGCTCATTGGCTTTGCCTCTTCTGTGGCAACGGGTAAGATGGACATTGAATTTGCCGTTTTGGTTCTGATTTTTATTATTGCAGTGGGAATTTTGTTTGACATGATTGGCGTTGCGGTAACAACGGCGGAGGAAACTCCCTTTCATGCCCTTGCCTCCAAAAAAGTAAAGAGTGCGGAAACGGCTGTGTGGCTCATTCGTAACGCGGAAAAGGTTTCCAATTTTTGTAATGATGTGATT
>JAZQHN010000278.1:0-5043 GCA_045540615.1 Clostridia bacterium | reverse complement strand
TGAAACTCGTTTCACAGATAAATGAACAACACTTTTGTTTCGCAAAAACATGGATAACAAAATGGAAAAGCTGACGCATTGACTTACCAAAGTTGCAATAGCAGCACCGGCTGTTCCCAATCGAAATGTAAAAATAAATAGCGGATCAAGGAGCATATTTAAAATTCCGCCTGTAGTCAGTCCTATCATGGCAAGCTTCGCCATTCCCTGACTTCTCAGTACATTATTCAGTACAAAAGACGATGCCATAATCGGTGCACCAATCAAAATGTACTTTCCATAAGCACGAGCATGGGGCAAAATAGTGGAGGATGCCCCTAATAGTTTCATCAATGGATTTAAAAAAAGTAACCCAATTACCGTCAGTAATCCTCCAAACAGCAAAGCAGCAAACAACCCGGAAGAAGCAACAGAATCTGCTTTTTCATTTTTTTGTTCTCCCAAAAGACGGGAAATCAAACTTCCGGACCCCATACCCAGGGTAAATCCTACCGCCTGTATCAAAGCCATCAGAGAAAATACAACCCCTACTGCCGCCGATCCTGCTGTTCCGATTTTGGAAACAAAATAGGTATCTGCCATATTATAGACAGAGGTTACCAGCATACTGATTATAGTTGGAATCCCCAGTGAAACAATCAGCCCCGGAACCTTCTCGGTTGTCATTTTTTGAAATTGCTTTTGTTGTCGATCCAACATAGTCATCCCTTTCTAATCCATTTCCTTTTATTATATCCCTTTTTTCAGGATTTGTCAAATAGAAAACTAATATTTCAGTTATATTGATTGTAGTATTTTTTTGATTTGATGAGATTATTTTTTTCTTTTACCAAAGAGTATTAAAGCATTAGCATTAATTATTTTTTGCAAAACAAAATGCAACACCCGTTCGTAATTATAATTTATATACTCAAAAATATAAATCAAACAAACAAGTATTGCATTTCACTTTACAATTGAGGTATATACTATAGTGCAAATACTGTGTGATAATGACACCTATAACTTGAATGTGCTGTTTGCTTATTTTCATTGCTCGTTTTCTTAAACATTGTTAAAAACCTCCATGATATTTTTAGTAATGCAGTTGCCAAACCATTTACTATTATATCATAGAGGTTTTTCTCATGCTAAAGCTTTCTATCCTCCCCCAGTAAAACTGGAGGTTTATTTCCACGCCTAAAGGCACCAAAGATTGGAGCTGCAAAATTTTCTCGCAGCTCCTCTTTTTTAACTAAGCCACCCTCTTTAGGAGAGTAAAAACTCGTCGATGACGAATAAAACTGCCGTCACACAATAAAACTAAAAACCACAGTGTTAAGTTTTTTATAATGCGTCCAGAGTTTTCATTTTTATTGATTCCCTCGGAATCAGTTCACTGACTGAGGGAGTGACGAAATTAATAAACCTAGTGCATCATCTGCTCCATTGCATTTCCCGCTTTGTGCATCGCCTTGGTGGCACGGCACTTCATTCGCTTGATATCACCGCGGTCAAGGGGCTGCAATACTGCCGCCGCACCGGCACCAAGAATCATACCGGCAAGCATTCCTTTTGCAAAGCCTTCCATTTTTCATTCCTCCTTTTCAGCCTTAGTATCACCAAAAAGGATAAAGAAATACCATGAAATTATTGGGACAAATCCAAAGTTTCCAAATTTTGAGAACGGTCAAGAAATGCTTCGGGAACCTCTCCTGCAATGACCGTTTGTGCCAATAATACAGGCACTTCCAGATTTACATCCAATGTTTTTCCGGGAAAAAACACATTCATATTTACCAATACAATCATATTGATTTCATGCTTTGTCTGATTAACTCCCGCGGAAGTAAACAGACTTTCAAAATTAATATCCACACTTCCGTATGGTACAATTCTTACAGGAATATCCGGCCCCATCCCTGCAAAAAAAGGATTTCCTGAAAAACTACCCAACGGAATTTTTACATAGGATTCACGTAACAAATCCATTTTTTTTAAAATACTTTCAATTAATGAAGTCCGGATTTGATTGAGCATACTACCATTTGCCGTCAGATTTTTTGTTTGACCGTCCTGTCCTACTCTTGATGTAATCAGCATATCATAATCCACCACACCGATCAGCTCATTCTCCATAATAGAATGCTCTGTCATTTCCGTTCCCAAATCACGAATTTTATTATCCGCCATATCGTAAAACATAGGCAATGTTTTTTTATAAATATAACAAATCAAATAAACGGTACAAACCAGACAAAAACAAACCTTCAGCCGTTTGGAATACCCTTGACGACGAACATGATAAGTTGCATGGCTTTTCCATCTCCGATATCCAACGCCCAAAAAAATCCCTCCTTCCTCTCATTATACGAGAGAAAAGGAGAGATTATGCACTATTTCGTTTCTTCCAATTTTTCGTAACAAAGGCCTTCTCTTAAGCCGTAGGCACTTGCCACAAGACAGGGAGAAGAAATTTTTTCCATTAACGTATTCAAAGGCAGAATTCCGCCTGTAATAATATCTGCACGCAGAGGATCCATTCCAGCAATAGACTTTCTTTGCTGACGGTTCATCCGCAAAATTTCATCCCGAAACCGAACCACATCCCGTTTCATCATTCTGTAATTATGAAGAGGACGATTGTGATTCATTCGTTTTTGATGAATTTTAATCATGGTACGAATGGAACCGCCCAATCCTACAACAGGAAGTCCCTCCGCTTCAGACAGCCAATCAAGTTCATCTAATGTTTCACGAATAAGAACACCTGTTTTCTCAAATTCTTCACGATTCATGGATTCTTCGTTTGAAAATTGCTCCGTCAATGTAATGCTGCCATAAGGGATACAAGCAAAAGCTTTCATTTCTCTGTTTTTTACCAACACCAGTTCGCTGCTTCCGCCTCCTGTATCCAACAAAACAAAATCACGAAGAGTCATTGAGCGAACCGCACCCAAATAATCATAGTAAGCTTCTTTTTCGCCATCAATTACCGTAAAGGAAAAACCTGCTTCCTCTTTTGCACGTTGGATAAACACATCCCGGTTTTTTGCTCTTCGCAAAGCTTCGGTTGCCACCGCAAACTCTCCATAAAGAGGATATTCGTCAGCAATGTTGCGAAGCTCTTTTAATACCGCTACCGTTCGTTCAATTGCCATAGGCTGAAGAAGGTTTTCTTCTGTTAACCCTTCGCTGAGACGGCAAGATTTTTTCAGTCTTTTTGCCACTCGAAATAGACCATTCTTCCTAACAGCAATGACGTCCATCCGAACCGAATTTGATCCTAAATCCACTATCAGAAAATACCGTTCCATACCATTTCCTCTTTTCTTCTTAACTAAATACAGTATACCACAAAACGGGAACATTTTCAAGAATTTTTCAATCTAATTCCTTAAGTCCCGTATATAATTCGTAATATCTGCCCTTCATAGCAAGCAATTCTTCATGATTGCCCCGCTCAATGATTTCTCCCTGTTCTAACACCATAATAGCATCTGCATCACGGACAGTAGAAAGACGGTGAGCTATGACAAAGGTGGTTCTGTCCTCCATCAAGCTGTCCATTCCCTTTTCAATCAGCTTTTCCGTTCTGGTATCAACAGAGCTTGTTGCCTCATCCAACACCAAAATGGGTGCTTTGGAAAGAGAGGCACGAGCAATATTCAAAAGTTGTCTCTGCCCCTGGGAAAGATTGGCTCCATCCCCTTCCAAAAGAGTCTGATAGCCTTTGGAAAGCTTTCTGATAAAAGAATCTGCACTGGCGGTTTTTGCCGCTAAAATTACTTCCTCATCAGTTGCATCAGATCGTCCGTAACGAATATTTTCCATCACCGTTCCACTAAATAAATGAGTATCCTGCAATACCATTGCAATATTAGAACGTAAGGATTCCCGTTTACAATCGCGAAGTTCAATTCCGTCAATGGTAATGGTTCCCTGATCAATATCGTAAAATCGATTCAAAAGATTAGTGACTGTAGTTTTCCCTGCCCCTGTTGAACCTACGAATGCTACCTTTTGCCCGGGAGTTACTTCTAAGGAGATATCCTTTAAAATTACTTTATCAGGATCATAGCCAAAGGTAACATGCTCCAATTTCACATGTCCTTTTACATTCTTTAATTCTATAGCATTGGGACGGTCATCTGTTTCCTCTTCCATATCCATAATTTTAAATACTCGCTCTGCTCCTGCCAAAGCAGAAAAAATAGTATTCATTTGCATGGATATTTCATTAATGGGACGTGCAAAATGACTGGCATAGGTTGCAAAAATAGTCAAACCGCCTACCGTTAAAGCAAACATACTTTGAGGGTTGATAGCACCCGTAATCGTCAGATAACAAAGAACACCGCCGATTCCTACTGTAAGAGAATAACTAACTTTACTGAGGTTACCCATAACAGGTCCCATAATTCCACCAAAAAACTGAGCAAAAATTTGTTTTTTTCGAAGATCATCATTCAAAAGACCAAATTCCTTGATACATTCTTCTTCATGGTTAAATACCTTTACCACCTTCTGCCCAGTTACAGACTCTTCGATATAACCGTTCATAGACCCCAAAGCTGCTTGCTGAGCAGAATAATATTTTCGACTCTTTTTCGCAACTGTTGCTCCGCCTAATGCAAATACAGGCATGAACAAAACCGTAATCAAAGCAAGTAATACATTGGTATACAGCATAAAACAAAGAGTTCCCAATAGGGTGACAACACCTGACACTAAACTTACAATCGTCGTGTCAAGCATAATGCCAATATTATCCACATCATTGGTAAATCGACTCATCACCTCTCCTGTAGGAGTTGTATCGTGGAATCGCACAGGAAGTGTCTGTACTTTATTAAACAAATCGTTTCTGATTCTTTGAATGGTTCCCTGTGAAATATAAAGCATCAATTTACTTTGACAAAAGGTAGAAAGAACACTGACAATATAAATCAAAACCAAAAGTAAAATTCCAATCAAAAGATATGATACGGTTTCATCCTTGATTCCCAGGCTTCGTTCCAAAAGCGGAGCCAAAATTTGCGTGACTGATGAAATTGCTCTGTG
>JAZQHN010000277.1:0-1547 GCA_045540615.1 Clostridia bacterium | reverse complement strand
GCCTCCGACTTATCATTCTATCACAAAGAAAATAAAATTGATATGTTTTTTTGGTTCAAAAATCTTCAAATTCAGCTCATTTCAAGGAAGCTTCTTTCCTCGCTTGACATCCTTCGTTTTCTATGATATAATAATGCCCGCTATAATGAAAAAAGCAAAGAGGAACAATTATGGAACAATTTCTTATTCAATTGTTGGGAATCATCGGAATGATATTGAACTTCGCTTCCTATCAATGTAAAAATACAAAAAATTTATATTTATTTCAAGCAGCATCCGGCTTCTTTTTTACCTTCAATTTCTATTTTCTCGATGCTTATACGGGATCTCTGTTAAATGCTTTGAATATTCTCCGCGGATTGGTTTTTGCTTATTGCCAATCGGAAAAGAAACAGAAGGCACTGAGCATCGGATTGATACTCGCTTTCTTATTATCCGGCATTGCCACGTATTCCGGTCTTGCTTCTCTCGTTGCTACCTTTGCACAGGTCGCAGGAACCATCACTATGAGCACCAAAAACGGAAAAATTATTCGTTTGGGACAATTGTTTATTCTCTCACCCATGTGGTTGACTCATAACATTCTTTGTTTTTCCATTGGTGGAATCTTAACAGAAAGCTTTGCGATCCTTTCTGTCATTCTTTTCATCTTCCGATTTGGATGGAAAAAATTCATCAATGCAAAAACAATCTGATTTTTTGAAAAAAACAATTGACAAATCATAATTTTTATGCTACAATATTAAGTGCATGAAAATTCATGCCCGAGTGGCGGAACTGGCAGACGCCCGGGACTTAAAATCCCGTGAGAAGTGATTCTCGTACCGGTTCGATTCCGGTCTCGGGCACCAAAAAGACGGTTTTAACCGTCTTTTTTTGTAAACAAGGCTGTCTCGCATCATCGCAGGACAGCCCTTTTTTTACAGATTATAATATTTATCAAATTCAGCCGGGTGCGGAATGGCAGCCAATTGACGAACCTCATCCCGTTTTGTTTTAATAAGATTTTCCAGCAATTCTTCGGGGAATACTCCACCTGCTGTCAGATAATCGTGATCCTTCTCCAATGCATCCAATGCTTCTTCTAAAGAAGTAGGCAAATGCTTCAATTTCGCCTTTTCTTCTTCAGGCAAATGATATAAGTTCATATCATATGGTCCCCAACCGTTTTCATGAGGGTCAATCTGATTTTTGATACCGTCAATTCCCGCCATCAGAATTGCCGCATAACAAAAATACGGATTACAGGTTGCATCTGGATTTCTGAGCTCAAACCGTCTCTTGGTCGGTTCTTTCGCATAAGCAGGAATACGGATTACCGCACTACGGTTAGAGGTTGCATAACCCACCGTAACGGGAGCTTCAAAGCCGGGTACCAAACGTTTGAAGGAGTTGGTACTGGGATTGGTCAAAGCACACAAAGACGCAATATGCTTTAACAGTCCACCAATAAACCAATGAGCCTCTTTACTTAAATTAGAATATCCGTTATCGTCAGAGAAAACAGGCTGTCCGTCCTTCAAGAGCAGCATATGAACATGCATTCC
>JAZQHN010000276.1:0-5262 GCA_045540615.1 Clostridia bacterium | reverse complement strand
TATTATATCATAAAAATACAGCAATGAAAAGGTTTTTTTAAAAATTATACAAAAATTATTGCTGCGGACTTCTCGCATCATAATAATATTTGCTTCCGGAAGCAGTTGTTACCTGAAATCCCGGAATCATCTGCATCACCTTATGGGATACATTTTCGTTCAACTCGCTGATATAATAACCGCATTGAATTTCTGTAATTCTCAACGGTTCCTGGTGCTGTGAGTCTTCCGCAAAACGAATCAGTGCTTCTGTTGCAAAAAGGGTATCCTGCCGTTTGGACTGTAATTCCATCGCCTCAGTCCAGATTCCTGTCACTTTTTTAATTTCATTTCCTATAATGGAAACTGTAAGCTTCGTACCAAAAATCTCATAACCTTCATAGGTCTGCACGTATTCTAACCGCATCCCCTGTTCTATCTGCTCAATGGTTTTCAGTTTCATTCCATTTGAATTTAAATTAAGCTGTTCACATGTCTTTTGCACCTCGCGGGACAGTTTCTCTCCTGACAACCCCTTTTCCAAAGGCAAATTACCGCTATACTCAAAGGAAGATCCTGCAAAAGTAATGGTTTCGTCTTGACGTGAAAAGACATCTTCGGTTTTCTCCCATCCCTTCGCTTTCAGCGATGCAACAAAATCCGAGCTGTCCTCCACTATATTTTTTACGGAAACCTCTCTCATTTTTTGGTTCTTTCGCGGAATAACATTTTGTTCCAATAAAATATTCTTTTTTTTCAGAACAGAAATTGTATGACCGATAGCCTCTTCGCTAAGACTGGATTCCTTCCATTCGGATTGATATAGCAAATAACCCATAAACAAATTGATTAAAATAAACAGAATAACAAATACCCGTTTTATCTTGATTTGATTCATTGTTCTTCCTCACTTATAGCAACCGCTTCTCCATTCGATAATACAATACTCCAACATGCTTTTACATTGGTTTCTCTTCCCGTATCTATAAAGCATAGAGAAACGTCCTCCGCCTCATAAGATTCTTCTGTTTTTGCCGAAAAAACATCCAAAGCAGATAATAAAGGCATATTATTCATTGTTTCTTCGGTAACCGCGTAATCACGCAACAACACTCTCATAGAAATAATTCTGTTGTCCTGAATTTCCAAAACAGCACCGTGATGCAAGGAATTAACCAATTCCGTTCCTTCATAGTTAATTGCTACAGTTCTGCCGTTTACCTGGTAATCCATCGAAAAAGAAAAGTCCTTATAATGTTGCTCCAGAATATCTGAAGTCACTCTCATTTTGGGCATTTCCTCCATCCCAAGAGTTCGAAACAACTGAAACAGCCAATCTGCTGTTCTATCTATCGATTCCAAATATCCTTGTGCATCTCCCGTTCCGTCCATATCAAGAAGAGGAATTCCGTAACGTGCTTCTGTTGCGTTATATTCCAGCAATCCATCCGGATACAGACGCAAGGTAGAACGGTCAGAAACAAACACCCTGGCATCCGTAGCCTCGGTATAACGTCTGATCGTATTGGGATTGTATCCGAACAAACGAAGCAAATCATCAATCTGTTCCATATCATCCGGATTTCCAATGGGAATGTTCGCTTCTAACACCTCTGTTGTCTGACTTTGATTGGAGGTATCCAACATCACAAAAGGATTTAAAATCAGCTTTGGCATCAATTCAGAATCCTCAGGCTGACGGTAAAAGCCCAACTCAAATGCAGAAAGCATGGTATTGGCATTTCCTGTTCCGTAACGATTAATGGCTTCCATCAATTCCCCACCATCCGTTCCCAGATGATAACAATATGCCTCTTTCTTTTTTTGATCCATCAAGAGAAGCTGAACATCTCCTTCTTTCGGAACCAACACAAGCTCAGTAACGGAAGAAACGGTTTCATAATTCTCTGATGCTCCGATTTCCATCAACTGCCCCAAAATCCGCACAGGCATTTCCACCGGATACTGAAGCAATAAAGAACGGGTTTTTAAAGTCTGATAATACTGTTCCTCTTCTATTTTTTCAAATTCTGCCTGTCCGGCTTTAAGCCAACGAGAAATATTTTTCTTCGCAATCTCATAAACAGAAGAAAATTCCTGATTGCTTTCTGTATAAATAGAACGTCTTGAACCTACACAGTTTACAACCATTCTGTCCGGCATAAACAGTTCTTCATGACGAGGAGCAGAATACTCTTTTTTCTCAAAAGGCTGTACAGAACTCCATACAGAAAAAAAATTATAGCCTTCCGGCCATAATTTTTCTGCGAACCACAATCGAAATGTCAACACCACACTGCTGACAACCAAGGCTGTCAAAAACAATGTCATCATCTTTTTCATGTTATCACCACATTTTCGGTTATCTTGTCAAAAAGGCAATTCCCTGACCAACCAAATTGATATCGCATCGAACTTGCTGATACCGTCCGTCCCGGGTTTCCGCACGAACCAACATAAAATTCCGTCCGTTGTTCAGCCAAATCGGCATAAAAAACATTCCTGAACCACCGACTGTCATCCCGCCGGCTACCCATTCATAAATACCTGAGCTGTTGGCTCTGTATAAACTAACAACTGCACCTTGTACCGCCCAACCGGATACCGCACAGTACACATCTGCAACACTTTCACCCGACCAAGAAGGATTGGTTACATAAACTAGATCCGTTGCATTCCCCATATCCCAACCGGATACCACACCGGGGACTGCAAAAACAGAGGAAACACTTGTACAAAATAAAAATATCGTCAGTAGTATCGAAACGGTTTTTTTCATTGCTTTCCGGATTCGGTCACAGCCGTTCCGGTACACCACCTTTCTCATCTGCGTTTTTTGTTGTTACTATATTATACACGATAAACGTTACAATATGATTACGCAAGAATTAAAAGAGGGTTAAATATCAATTTTTTACCATTGCTCCATATTTTCCAGCAATTCGCTTGCATCATAACGGCTTTTGGCTTCTTCCACCATGATTTCACTATCTTCTTGCTTCACGGGTAAGGTAACCGTTACAGTAGTTCCTACTTGAACCTTGCTCTCTATTTCAATTTTTCCTCCGTGAGCATCAGCAATTTCTTTGGCAATGGATAATCCCAGGCCCGTACCGCCCTTTTCTCTGGAACGGGCTTTATCAACGCGGTAAAACCGTTCAAACAAACGTGCCAAATCCTCTTGGGGAATTCCGATTCCGTTATCTTTTACCTGAATCTGAATCTCGGAACCTTGGTGGATTGCCATAATGCGAACAGTACCTCCATTGGGAGTATATTTAATGGCATTGGACATAATATTAATGAGCAGTTGCTGAATTCTACCTCGGTCTCCTTCAATTTCAGGAAGATTTTCAGGAGCCATATAAGTTAAGGTATGCATATGCTTTCTTGCAGGAATGCTTAAGGTTTCTGTTAATTCACTCAGCAAATCATCAATAGAAAACCGAGTCATTCTCCATGTGATCTTATTATAATCCATCTGAGAAAGTGTGAGCAAATCACGGACAATTCCGTTCATGCGGTCTGTTTCACGGTTGATGGTTTCCAAAAAGCTTACCGCCATCTCACGATTTTCCAGATTGTCATCCAAAATGGTTTCGGAATAGGTTTTAATAGTGGTCAAAGGAGTTTTCAATTCATGAGAAACGTTAGCCACAAATTCTTTTCTCAAATCATCCAGCTTTTGCCGTTCCGTCATATCCCGCCAGGTTACTACAACTCCTGCATTTTTTTCATCCTCTTTTTTGACAGGTGCAAGGGTAACTGCAAGGTAAGCTCCTTCAAATTCCAACGTCCGTTCCACCGTACCTTGAGTTTCCAAATAAAGAAATTGACCCAAACGAACCGAAACACCCAAAGAGCGAAAAAAGCTATCAAACAAAACTTCTTTTTCCTCTTGAATTTTCAACATTTCTCTGGCAACGGAATTACAAAGGATCATCCGACCTTCCCGGTCAAAGAACATTACACCATCGGTAATATTCTGAATAATGGTTTCCTTTTTATCCTCTTCTTCTGCCTTTGCCTGTTGGGTACTTCTGATGGTCTGTGCCATATCATCAAAGGCATTGGTCAATTCACCCAGTTCATCCGAGGCAAATACTTCGCTTCTGGAATCATACTCTCCCTGAGCAAGCTTTTGAACTCTTTTGGTCAAAGAGGTTAAGGGCTGAGTAATCGCCTTAGACATAACAAGAGCAAGCAAAATTGCAATCAAAGCACCTGCTAAAAGAGCCTGAAGCATAACAAAAAATACATTCTCGGAAATGTCATAAATTTCTTCCTTAGTGTCACGAATGTACAACAAATAACCGGTATCTTCAACAGGGTAGGCATAATCCATCACCCGTTGCTCCACCTTGACAGAATCTCCCACAACACCATCCATGGCAGCCAAAATATTCTCAGTCCGTTCCAAAAGCTCTCCGTCACCATCACCTGAGCCTGCCAGATAAGATCCGTTTTCATTCAAAATGTAATAATTGCGGTAAGAATCGATTCCAAATCGGGAAGAGTAAATAGACATACACTCCATCATCTGCTCTACCGGAGAATCGGACCTTGCCGCAACCTTCAGTTGTTTTGTTACATCCTCCGTCAATCCCTGACGGATTTGTGTGACAAAATCCTGGTGGTAGAATTCTGATACACTGTTAATCATAACGGTACCGCTAACCAAAATAACAGACAGCACCAACAGAAGAAATACTCCCACCAGTTTCCATTGAATCCTTTTAAACATTTAGTGAACCCGCTTCCAAACCATCAATCTTTATCAAAATAGTATCCCACGCCCCGCTTGGTTACAATATAAGTAGGAACACTGGGCTGATCTTCAATCTTTTCTCTCAGACGGCGAACTGTTACATCAACAGTACGCACATCACCGTAATATTCATATCCCCAAACCTTTTCAAGAAGGGTTTCACGGGTAAAAATTCTGCCCGGTTGAGTTGCCAAAAATTTCAATAATTCAAACTCCCGCAAGGTCAAATCAATAATCCGGTCATTTTTCCGAACCTCATAGCGGTCACAATTAATGGTCAGTTCCTTCGAACTAATCATATTCTGTTCTCCGTTTCCGTCCCCTTCCGGTTTGGCTTCCTGACCGGTTCTTCTTAAGTTTGCACGAATACGAGCCATTACTTCGCGAACAGAGAAAGGCTTGGTAATATAATCGTCTGCACCCAGCTCCAATCCTAACACCTTGTCCACCTCTTCTTCACGGGCGGTCAGCATAAGAATAGGAGTCGACATTTTTTCACGAACCTTACGGCATAC
>JAZQHN010000275.1:0-4641 GCA_045540615.1 Clostridia bacterium | reverse complement strand
TGAAGGTTTGGATGGTACGGAGCTTGCGATCAGTGAATCTCAGGAAAGAATGGCTGTTGTTGTTGCAGAAAGGGATGCAAAGAGATTTTGTGAGTTAGCCGATAGTGAAAATTTAGAATCTACTGTTGTTGCTGTTGTAACAGAAGAACCTAGACTTGTGATGAATTGGAACGGAGTTGAGATTGTAAATTTATCCCGTGAGTTTTTAAATTCCAACGGTGCAGAAAAGCATATTACAGTTACTGCTGTAAAACCTGAAAGCTACGAAAAAGAAATTTCTGATGATTTTTCAGGTCAGATGAAAGCATTAGCAGGAGATTTGAATGTTTGCTCCAAGAGAGGGCTCAGTGAACGTTTTGACTCTACCATTGGTGCCGGAACAGTTCTTATGCCCTTCGGCGGAAAATATCAGAGAACACCTATTCAGACAATGGTACATAAAGTTTCTGTCGAAAAACAGCATACAGATACCTGTTCCTTTATGTCCTGGGGTTATAATCCCTTTATTTCAGAAAAAAGTCCGTATCATGGTGCCTATCTTGCAGTTATCGAATCTGTATCAAAATTGATTGCTGCAGGTGCTGAATTTAAAGATGTATATTTAACCTTCCAAGAGTATTTTGAAAAACCAATGAAAGATGCGAAACGATGGGGAAAACCCTTATCTGCATTGTTAGGTGCTTTTAAAGCACAAAAAGAGCTGGAAATTGCTGCAATTGGCGGAAAAGACTCTATGAGTGGAAGCTTTGAAACCTTAGATGTACCGCCTACTCTTGTGTCCTTTGCGGTTACCACGGGGAAAACAAGCGAAGTTGTTTCTCCTGAATTTAAAGAAGCAGGAAATCAGGTCATTTGGTTAAAGCCGGAAATGGATGAAAATGGATTGCCTGTCACAGCATCCTTAAAAAATGTTTATCGTACTGTTACAGAATTAATGCGTCAAGGAATTGTGAAATCCTGCTATACCCCCACCTATGGCGGTGTTGCAGAAGCGGTGATGAAAATGTCCATGGGAAATGGGATAGGTTTTGCTTTTTCTGATGGTATGACATTGGAAGAATTGTTTGATTATTCTTATGGTTCCTTCCTTTTGGAAGTAGCAGAAGAATGTGACGATGCATTGGTGATTGGTACAACCACAGAAAAGTCTGAAATTACTTTTGGTAAAGAAAGTGTATCATTACAAGAATTAGCGGTAATTTATGAAGGGAAATTGGAATCGGTATTCTCTTGTAATATCAAACAGGAAGAAATGAATATTCCTGCTATTTCCTATAAATCGGAAAATCGAGTTGCACCGAAGATTAAGGTAGCGAAACCTAAAGTTCTGATTCCTGTATTTCCGGGAACCAACTGTGAGTTTGATACTGCAAAAGCATTAAGAGATGGGGGAGCAGAGCCTGAAATCATTGTAATTAATAATTTAACTTCAAAAGGAATTGCTGAGTCTGTTTCTTATTTTGCAAAGAAGGTGGAAGATGCACAGATGATTTTCATTCCCGGAGGATTCTCTGGTGGTGATGAACCTGATGGTTCTGGTAAATTTATTACTGCATTTTTCAGAAATCAGGAAGTGAAAGAAGCAGTTACTGATTTGCTTGACAATCGCGATGGTTTGATGTGCGGTATCTGTAATGGATTCCAGGCGTTAATTAAGTTAGGATTAGTGCCTTACGGCAGAATTTTAGAACCCGATGAACATTGTCCTACTCTAACTTATAATGTAATCGGACGTCACCAATCTAAGCAGGTACGTACAAGAATAACATCCAATCTTTCTCCATGGCTTGCTAATACCAATGTGGGCGATGTTTATACTGTACCGATTTCTCATGGAGAAGGAAGATTTATCGGTGAAAAAGAACTGATTGAACAGCTGATCCAAAACGGTCAGGTTGCAACTCAGTATGTGGATGATAACGGAAATCCAAGCAGTCAGGTGCAGTTTAATCCTAACGGTTCTATGTATGCTATTGAAGGTATTACCTCTCCTGATGGCAGGGTGTTCGGTAAAATGGGTCATTCGGAAAGAATTGGAAATGGTTTATATCAGAATGTTCCCGGAAAATATGATATGGGTATGTTTGCGGCTGCTGTGAAATACTTTTTGTGAAATACTTTTTATAAGAGGTGAGGGAAAATGAAAAGCGATATTGAAATTGCCCAGAGTGTGACAATGAAACCAATTACGGAAATTGCAAAGCAGATTCCGATTTCTGAAGAACACTTAGAACAATATGGAAAGTATAAGGCTAAAGTAGATTTATCACTATTAAAAAATGAAGCGAAAGGGAATGGCAAGCTGATTTTGGTCACTGCCATTACCCCAACCCCTGCCGGGGAAGGTAAGACTACCACTACAATCGGTTTGGCTGATGGTATGAAACGGATTGGAAAAAATGTGATTGTAGCATTAAGAGAGCCTTCTCTTGGTCCGGTGTTCGGTGTGAAAGGTGGGGCTGCCGGGGGCGGTTATGCCCAGGTGGTTCCCATGGAGGATATCAATCTTCATTTTACAGGGGATTTTCATGCCATTGGTGCAGCAAACAATCTTCTTGCTGCCATGCTGGATAACCATATTTATCAGGGAAATGCTTTGAATATTGACCCGCGAAAAATCACTTGGAAGCGTTGTGTTGATATGAATGACAGACAGCTTCGTTTTGTGGTTGACGGTCTCGGTGGTAAGGTGAACGGTGTTCCCAGAGAGGATGGATATGACATTACGGTAGCTTCTGAAATTATGGCAGTGCTTTGTTTGGCATCCTCTGTAACAGATTTAAAAGAACGTCTTTCAAGAATTATTGTTGGATATACTTATGATGATATTCCTGTTACAGCAGGAGATTTGAAGGCTCAAGGTGCTATGGCGGCTCTGTTAAAGGATGCAATCAAGCCTAATTTGGTTCAAACATTGGAAGGAACCCCTTCATTTGTTCATGGTGGTCCTTTTGCTAATATTGCCCATGGCTGTAATTCGGTAATGGCAACAAAGCTCGCTTTAAAATTAGGTGATTACGTAGTAACTGAAGCGGGATTTGGTGCAGACCTTGGTGCTCAGAAATTTTTAGATATCAAATGCCGTGTTGCAGATTTGAATCCTTCTGCAGTTGTTATTGTTGCTACAATTCGTGCTTTGAAAATGCATGGTGGTCTTTCGAAAACTGAACTGGGAGAAGAAAACTTAGATGCATTAAAAAAAGGTGTTCCAAATCTTTTACGTCATGTTTCCAATATTAAGGATGTCTATCAGTTGCCTTCGGTAGTAGCCGTGAATCGGTTTCCTACAGATACAGATGCGGAAGTTCAATTACTGATTGATGAGTGTAAAAAGCTTGGTGTTAATGTAGTGTTGTCCAATGTATGGGCAGAAGGCGGAAAAGGTGGAATTGAGCTGGCAAACGAAGTGGTTCGCTTATGCGAACAGCCAAATAACTTTTCTTTCAGCTATTCACTGAAACAGTCCATCTCCGAAAAAATTGAAACTGTCGTGAAAAAAATATATGGCGGAGAAGGAATCAATATCACTCCTGCGGCACAAAAGCAAATTGATTCCTTAACAAAATTAGGATTTAACCAATTACCTATCTGTATTGCAAAAACACAGTATAGTTTTTCGGATGATCAGACCAAGCTTGGTGCACCTGAAGGTTTTACTGTTACAGTTCGTAATGTAAAGGTATCAGCCGGAGCAGGATTTTTAATTGTATTAACCGGTGATATTATGACTATGCCGGGACTTCCTAAAGTTCCAGCAGCGGAAAAAATTGATGTGGATGAAAATGGTATGATTAGCGGATTGTTCTAACGGAGGGAATTATGGTTAAGTTTATTTTAGTGCGTCATGGTTTTAGTCAGTATAATAATGAAAAACGTTTTACCGGTCAAACTGATGTTCCGTTAGATGAATCAGGTCTTCTTCAAGCAAACGATACTTCCGAATATATATTAAAAAATTTTCAGATAGATTGTATTTATTCAAGTGATCTTAGCAGAGCCATTCAAACGGTTCGTTTGGTATCTGAAACTTTGAAACTTCCGATTTATAAGCGTCCGGAATTAAGAGAACTGTTTCTTGGTAATTGGGAAGGGGAATCAATGGATCTTCTTGCAAAAAAATACGGAGAAGATTATAGGGATTATATTTATGATCCAAAACCTATCCATGGAGGAGAATCATATGCTGTTCTCATGAAACGAGCCAAGAAAATCATAGAGGAAATAGCGTCGGAAAATGAAGGTAAAACTGTTTTAGTTTCCTCCCATGGCGGTTTCTTACGTGCATTATTATGTGTGTGGTATGAAATGAAACCATCCGAATTAAAAAATGTAACAACAATTCCGAATTCTTCAGTTTCGGTTGTTAATATTAATGATGGAAAACCTGAATTTGTTTACATAGGGTATGATAAGCATTTGAAGGTAAAAAAGAATTTGGTATAAAAAAAGGTTATCTCGTTTGATATGATGAAATAACCTTTTTTATTTTTTATAACATTTTTGAAATTAAAAATTAATCATCTTTTTTGCATAATATGAATATCATCAGGGAAGATGTTGATCGATAATTTTTCTCCTTCTTGTTGTGCCTTTGTACTTTGTACTAACCATGTAAAATCTTTTCCTTCTAAAAGCATTTCA
>JAZQHN010000274.1:0-11809 GCA_045540615.1 Clostridia bacterium | reverse complement strand
AATCTTTCAGCAAGTACAAAAAACCTAAATTCGCATAAACAACTGTATTTTCACCTTGCTCATGCATTTTTTCATAAAGAGAAATTGCTTGATCGAGATTTCCTTTTTTCCATTCAACCAATCCTAACATTAATTGTACCTGAAATTTATTTTGCTCCGTAAGCTTTTCCATGGCAAGAACCTCATGAAAAATATCCTCTGCCCGTTCTGTTTCACCGCTTCTCAATAGCAAATAACCAAACTGAATTCCTTTATTTTGGTCCGGCTTTTTCAGATACGCCCTTTCCCAATGCTTTATCGCATTTTGATAATCTTGATTGACACTGTTTAGTTTAGCAGCTGTTGTATGAAAAGAACGAACTACCCACCAAACAAGAAGTGCCGCCAATAAAACCCATATAAAATTCATCTTTTTACTCCTTTTCAATCACGGATAAAAAAACTGAGTTATCACTGCCATATTGTTCACAACCACATGGTTGCATCCACTCTGCTGCCATTACAAGTGCCGTACCGTCATCACGAGAGCAAACTCCAAAATTACCATGTCTTGCTCCTCTTTGGCTAATTATTTCAAATTCACTATCCCGAATCAACCTCATATTTTCCACTCTTGCGGCAAACAAGGGAGCCCTATGACGAAATACATGATTATTATTGGCATGACGTCTGGTATAAACAAGATAAAGTTCATCCTTTACCTTCATCCAGTGCTGTTGTGTATTATAGTTATCAAGCAAACTTCCATCATCCCATTGCCATAAGCTCAAATCGGAATAATACAAACCATCTTTGCTTTTAGCAATCAATCCGCACTCATCATTTCGCATAGTCATATAATAAAACCCTTCATAAAATACGATAGATGGCTCATATGCACCTCTTTTTACAGGGAATAAAACGTCATCCCCAAGTCCAACCAAGGACAATTTACAACCGTCAAAGGAACAACGAATCACCTTTGAACAATACTCGTTAGAGCCGTATTTTTTCCAATATACGGGAATCAATAAATCACCATTTTCCAATTCAATACTTTGACCGCTTCCGTTTCCGCAATCCCGAAAGCCTAATGGCATCTGAATAAAATCCATTTCTGTAAATTCGTCTTTTTCTTGGTCATAAACACTGTAAAAAGTAAATCGTTCTGCATCAATAGGATGTTTGCAATCGGGTTCATAATCCGCTGTATGTCCAATCAAAATCACTTTTCCTGTCTTTTTATGATACAAAGGTGTGGCATCACACCCAACTCTGATACGATTCCCCACTTTGCTTTCTTCCAAACTCTTTTGAAGAACAAATTCAGACCAGGTTTTTCCTCTGTCCCTGCTTTTACTCATATAGAGTCCTGAAAACAAATCATTTCCCGTCACATCCAAATATTGAGCAGTTGCAATCATTCCAAAAGGCGAATCACAGCATCTTGCATGAACCAGGCACTTCTTACCGTCATATCCATTTCGAATCACATAATCTGTACATTTCATAGTTTCACTTCCTATTCTCTTTTTATATCCCTGCTATCTGAACGATAAAGGCCGTCAGAGCAGCACCAACTGCTACCACCAAAAGTCCTTTCTTAGTATAAGCAAGCAAAATACCCACAATACATCCCGCTACTGCCGAAAGAATGGAGTCTGTGCTGTAAAACACAGCCGGAAAGGTCATTGCGGATAACACTACATAAGGAACATAATACAAAAAAGACTGAATCCATTGATTTTTAATTTTTTTACGGAATACAATCATAGGTATGGCACGAATCAGATAAGTCACTAATGCCATAACACCGATGGAATATAAAAGATATATTGTACTCATCAACAGTCTCCTTTTTAGCTATTTTTTTCTTTCGTTCCTTCTACTGGAAACAGTGTCGCACAAACGGCACTTACTAAAAGCGTAATGATAATAATCGTCCATCCGCTTGACAACCGATTCAACATGGGAGTATAATAAAAGGCTAAACTCAATAAAATTGCTGTTATAACTGCAAATAATACATTTTTGTTTTCTCTAGCCGGAGGCGTAACAATAGCTATAAACATTCCATAAAGAGCTATTCCCATTGCCGAGGATAAAGAAGAGGGTAACATCGATGTAGCAACTGCACCGAATGCCGTTCCGCCTGTCCATCCTAAAACGGGAGTTAGTATCAAACCTGCCATATAAGGAAAGGTCAGAGAAGAACCGTGTCCCATGCTTACAGCAAAAATTTCATCCGTGATTCCAAAAGAAATCAAAAATCGTTGCCATAATGGTATAGAAGAATCTGTCTTTTGAGAAACAGATAAAGACATTAAAAAGTATCTGATGTTAATAATCAAGGTGGTAATTGCCAGTTCTATCATTCCGCCCAATTCCAACATTACATTCACTCCTGCAAATTGACCCGCACTGGTTACATTGGTAAGTGAAGTCAGAATAGAAGCCCAAACAGGAATTCCTCCTTTTGTTGCAGCAATCCCAAATGCCATAGATACAGAAAAATATCCAAGACAAATAGGGATTCCGTCTCTAATTCCGGTCAAAAATTCATTTTGTCTCATAAATTATTTACTTCCTTTGTATAAATCAATAAATCTCACCATTGACATAAGTATGGATCAAGTTAAATTCTTTATCCAGAAGAACCATATCTGCAGCTTTTCCCACTTCAATACTTCCTGTCTTTTCAAAGATTCCAAGAGCCTTGGCAGGATTTTCCGATGACATAACCGCAATATCAGAAAGAGAAACTCCTATGGAATAAAGGTTTTTTACACTCACATACATATCATTAGAATTAGAAATTACACTGCCGTCTAAAGTCCATGCCACACCATTTCTGATCAGGTATTTCTTACCGTCCCGTTCCTGTTCTCCTTCCCCCATTGCCGCCCTTCCGCCTTGGTCACTATAATCACTGACAACAGTAACTCCGGATGCTCCTTTTTGGGTAATAATCAGTTTGACAGTTTCGGGATGAAGATGAGCAAAATCACAAATCGCTTCACAATTCACTCTATCATCTGAAAAAGCTGCTCCAATCACACCGGGTTCCCGGTGGTTAATAGGTCTTGCTGCATTGAAGGTATGCGTCACTCTGGAAACACCCATATCAATAGCTGCTTTCATCTCTTCGTATGTAGCATTGGTATGTCCGGCTGATACCATAACTCCTTTTTCTGTTGCTTTTTTTATCACATCAAAGGCTCCCGGTATTTCCGGTGCAAGAGTGATAATTTTCAACAGTCCTCCGCATGCTTCCCAAATTTTTTCAAATGCTTCAACTGTTGGCTCAATCATATATCCGGGATACATTCCTCCTGCACGAACAGGGTTAAGAAAAGGACCTTCAGAATGGATTCCCGGTATTTTAGCTCCTTTTTTATTTTTCTTAGCAAACTCTGACATTTTTTTTACTGCCGGACCAAATATTTCAAAAGGTCGACAGGAAAAAGTAGGTGCAATTGCAGTAGTTCCTCTTTTTGCATAAGCTGTTACAATTGCATTTAAATCTGCATCCGTGTCCAAAAATGCTCTTGATAACCCACCGTGATTGTGGGTATCAATAAACCCTGGCATTAAATAATTGCCACTGCATTGACAAATCTCATCATCCTTTTCACAAGGAATCTCTGAGGCAATTTCCTGTATGATTCCGTTCTCAATACGCACATCACATATCGTTTCTCCTGCCGGCAGAATTGCCGTTACATTTTTCAACAAAACTTTCATAATAACACTTCTTTCCTTTTATCAAATATTCATTCAATTTTTCAAATGATAAGTATACCATAAATATTTTATATTTATATGCATTCCAGAAGCTTTGCGAGGAAAATTTCGCACGGGCATAAAATCCTTGCTGGTAGGCATATAATAAATGCTTTTGCATCTATTATACCATAATTTCAAAGAAATTTGGTATAATTGCCCATGTGCGTTTCCGAAGCTTTGCGAGGAAAATTTCGCACGGGCATTAATTCCTTGCCGGTAGGCATATAATAAATGCTTTTGCATTTATTATACCATAAAATCCTTCTTTTTGTCAAAATATATTACAAAAATCGGACAAGAGAATTTTTTCTCCTGTCCGAATCGGATTATCTGGTATATATTCCTTCGTTCAAATATGCAAGCAGTTCTTCTTTGCTCATACCGTCAATTCCCAAATATGCCAAGTCATATCGACTGGTTTCATAGAAATTTGTGTTATGCATTGCTCCCGCTAAGGTTATCATAGAGTCAATAATAGGCGTAGGTACACCATATTGTACACCCAAATCATGATAAACTTTACATCCAATCGGTACATCCTCTGTCATATAACGATGATGGATGGAATTAGGACCTGTATTTCCTTCGTTGGAAGGTTGATCAAGAGGAAATACCACGTTATCATTCCCTTCATCATCTAATCCCATATATTCCTGGGTCAGCACACTGCGACGAGAGAAAAACATTTCGTATTTGTAAGTAGGACAACCAACACCGATTGCCTCTGCTAACGCAATTTCTTCATTGTAAAATTTATACTGAACTTCACAAATAGAAGGGCAAAGACCGTGAGAGTACATAGAGTATGTAGTTTTATCATGACCACAGAAAATAACACCCCAGTTTTCCATGGTTGAAACACCCAATATAGTTGCAGGAACATGAATTACAGGATTAACATTGGCAAAATCTACATCTAATACCGTATTTGCTCGTTGAGGACCATCACCATAGGTCACTGCGTCCATACAAGGAAGATAAGGAACGGAAGCCAAAAAATCGTCGGTATCCGTCATAGGTAATGCTGCTCCTCGAAGTGTAATGGCTCGGTATTTGGCTCCAACATGAGGAAATTGAAATTTTCCGATACTTTCAATTCTTGTGCCGTAAGGCGCTGAAGACCATCCTCCGACAATTACCTTTTTTGTGCACCCCATTTCACGCATCAATCTACGTAATAATAGGCAAGCAAAATTGTCGGTAAAAATATGAATTACCTGACCATCTTCTAAATGAGGAATCAATGAACGAAACAAAGGCTCATGCCCCCAGGAACCCATTCCTACAACAATCAATCCGGCTCCTTTTACTGCTTCTGCAATATCCGAAGTCACCATATCAAAATGGGCACGTCCGGAACGTTCAAAGCAATATTTATTTCGTTGAACACCGTCCAACAAAATACCTGTTTTTTCTACATCCTTCAATGATGTTTTAGCAAAGGGCATTGCATCGAAAAGACGAACCTCGCGACCGGCCAGTTTCATGTCAGCCGCACAGGTTTTTCCCACTGCACCTCCGCCTAAAACCGCAATGGGCATATCTTTTAAATACTCCATTCGACTCATTTTAACAACTCCAATCAAAAAAATCTTTACATTCTTACTATACTATGATAAAATATATTTGTCAAACAGATTATAAAGATAACAACAATCGGAATTATCGATAGATAAAAAGGAGTGAAAAATTGTGGACTTGCAAAATATTAAAACATTCTTATGTCTTGCAAACTTAGAAAATTTCACCCGCACTGCTGAAGAATTAAACTATGCACAATCCACAGTTACTTCCCAGATTCAACAATTGGAAAAAGAACTTGGATTCCCTCTTTTTGAACGAATCGGAAGAAAAAATTATCTTACATCGGGTGGAAAAGAGTTTCTGATTTATGCCAACGAAATAGTATCTTTAATGGAGAAATCAGCAAGCATCAACGAAAATTTACACAACAAAAAAGGAACTCTGAAAATCGGCGTATTAGAGTCCCTCTTATTATCTAAATTAATCGTTTTATTACCGCAGTTTCAACAGGAATTTCCACACTTGGAAATTGTGATTAAAATCGGTCAAACAACCGAGCTTCTCTCTCTGTTGAAGCAAAATCAATTGGATATTGTTTATATTTCCAATGTACAAAATACAGATTCCTCGTTACATTGCTGTTATCAAAACCAAGAAAAATTGGTTTTTGCCGTTTCGAAAGAACATCCGCTTGCGAAAAAAAATTTCGTCTTGGCAAACGATATTTTTCAATATTCCTTTGTAGTTACCGAACCAAGCGGATACTGTTTCGGAAGGTTGCGTGAAATTTCTTTAGAACAACATCAATCATTGCAATATCCCATTACTGTTGACAGTGTTACTGCTATTGTTTCTTTGTTGAAAAACAGCAATTTTGTTGCTTTTTTACCTGAATATGCATTGGACACAACCCATTTGTCTATCCTGAACACTGATTTGCCTTCTCAAATTTATTACAGTCAGCTTCTATGCTCCAAGGACAAATGGCACTCTCCCTTTTTAGAACATTTTATTGCCATGATTCAGCAAAATAACCTTGATTACAAATGCAAAAAATAACTGGCAATCATAAAGTAGGTTAATAAAGAAACTGAGTCCATTATAGTAGAAATAAACGGGCTTGCAACCACAGCCGGGTCAAATCCCAGTTTTTTTGCAAGAATAGGAAGTCCTGCTCCAACCACCTTGGCACAAATTACAATAAAGGGAAGCGTCAAACTGACCACCAATGCGACCATAATCCCTTTTTGATCCACCAACATCATTTTTCCAAAATTACAAATAGCAAGTGTTGCTCCGCACAGTAACGCAACCAATGCTTCTTTTCCAATGACACGAAAAGCATCAGAAAATTTCACCTCGGCTGCCGATAATCCTTGAATCACCGTAGCAGATGCCTGATTTCCTGAATTTCCTGCCGTTCCCATCAGCATGGGAATATATGCAGTTAAAGCTACACACACCGCTAACTTATTCTCAAAGGACGTAATAATCATTTCTGTGAAAGTAGCGGAAATCATCAAAAGCAACAACCATGGGACCCTTGCTTTCCATAATTGAAAAGGACTTGTTTTTAAATAGGGTTTATCCGAAGGTGTTACCGCCGCCATTAAAGCAATGTCTTCCGAGTTTTCTTCTCTTAAAATATCCATTGCATCGTCGACAGTAACAATTCCAACCAATCTGTTTTCTCCATCCACCACAGGAATTGCAAGAAAATCGTACTTATCAAACTGTTGTACAACTGTTTCCTGGTCCTCTAATGTGTGAACAGAAATAATATTGGTTTCCATAATATCACTAAGTTTCATATCAAAATCTGAAAGCAACAGTGTTTTTACAGAAACAAGACCTATCAGTTTTCTATCCGCTTCGGTCACATAGCAAGTATAAATGGTTTCCTTGTCTACCCCTGTCTTTCTGATATGTTCAAATGCTTGCGCAACCGTCATATCCTTTTTCAAATCCACGTATTCAATTGTCATAATACTTCCTGCACTATCCTTCGGATAACGCAAGACTTCATTGATTTTTTTACGCATTTCCGGTTCCGTATGCCGTAAAATACGTTTTACCACATTGGCTGGCATTTCTTCAATCAAATCTACCGTATCATCCAGGTACATCTGGTCAATTACCTGCTTTAATTCTCGGTCACTAAACGACCGAATCAAAAGCTCCTGGGTTTCAGATTCCATTTCAACAAACACTTCCGCCGCGGTTTCTTTAGGTAGAATACGGAACAGAAGAGGTAAGGATTCTTCCTCTACTTCCTCTGCCACAAGGGCAATATCTGCTTCATTCATGTGTTCCAACACAGTTCTTAACTGTGCATATTTCTTTTCTTCTAATAGCAGCAGAGCCTTACGGCTCAACTCTTCGAAGTCGTATTCATTCATTTGGGGTCACCTTCCTTATGTATTGTAATGAGAAAGTATGACACACCGAAATACAGCTAAATCTTAGCTATTCAAGCAATGAGAAAAGCAGATTCGGACATAAAAACCGAACCCGCGTTTCTTCGCCCGCCGGGTTTCATACTGTTACTACTGCCTGAATCCACTTTTCTCACCTCGCTTATTTTGTCTTTATTTTTAAAATTACAACCCTAAAGATTTCAGATACTCACGGCTCATCTTTGCAGATTCCAATGCAGGACGTTCCGGAGACTGATCCTGTTCAACGATAACAATTTCGGCACCTGCTTCTTCTGCTGCCTTTAAAATGGCGGGAATATCCTGTACACCATGACCTACAGGCTTGAACATAAATCCTGCTTCTTCTTTACTCTTGGGCTTATCATCCTTACCGGAATCGTCAATCAAACCGTAAACTGCACCTGCATTAAAGTTTGTGCAAATAAAATCTTTCAAATGAACAACGGGGCTGCGGCCGGTATACTTTTTGATGTATTCCGCAGGGTCATAGCCTGCATAACGAACCCAGCAACAATCCACTTCTGTTTTCATTAAATCTTCAGAAAAGCTTTCATAGAACCAATCCATCAGGAACTTATCTTCAAATTTATTAAATTCAAAATCATGATTGTGATACAGCATCTGGATTCCATTTTCCTTCAATGCTTTTGCAACCTTTGTAATATCGGCAATTGCTTGATCAAAGCCTTCATTTCCCTTATGATTTTCAGGTCCCATCCAAGGAATTGCACAATATTTTGCACCAATTACCTTTAAATAATCAATCATTTCCTGCTCTTTTTCCAGGAAAGGAGTGTAAACCTGATGTACAGAAACGCATTCCAAGCCCACTTCATCCAGCATTGCTTTTACTTCTTCTGCAGTATGGTCAAAATAACCTGCAAATTCTACGTAGTCATACCCCATTTCTTTTACCTTTTTCAAGGTACCCAGCATATCTTCTGCCATGTTTTCACGAACAGAATACAACTGCAAACCAACTTTAAATTGTTTCACTTTTTCTTCCTTCTTTCTTATTTTTTATTGTTATCACTGAAAAGCGATATTGATACCAAATTTACATCCTGCAGACTGTCATTTTCAAATACAAAATCTGCATATATTTCACCCTGAGCTCCAAAGCCTACAAAATACCCTTCTTCTTTTTCAGGTTCACCAAGTAACTTATTCAACTCCGCTTTTGAAATTCCTTTATATTCTACCAAAAAATCCGCAAGCATCAATTCACGTTTGGCATGATATGTCTGCCATTTTTCTTCAGAAAAGGTTTGACAATATTGATCCAGCTTTTCCGGAGCAGGCTTGGTAATCTTCCAAGATAACATATTGACTACACCCAACACGATAAAAATAAGTAGTGAAATTCCGATTACCTTTAATGTTTCTTTAGGAATTTGTTTGATCTTTTTTCTGACCAATGCAAATCGAACCAATGCATTCATCAAAAAAGTAGTCACTAAAAAAATCAGAAAAAACAAGTCCAATGTCTGATATGGACCTACTTCATAATCTGCCAAAAAACCGTCTTTTCGGTAGTCTCCAATTACATTTACAATAGATATTATTTTATAACCTAAAAACGCTGTCACCTGTGAAACCGCTGAGAATTTCATAGCATCCCAAGAAGTCAGTTTCCAACCAAAGAATACCAACACCCCAAGATAAGCAAGCATCAACCACATGGAAACAGAGGAACCTTCAGCCGCATCTGAAAAAATCCAGAGTGCCAGCAAAAAAAGCAAGCCCGTCAAAACAGATAAAAGATAATTATTTCGTTTCATTTCTTTTCCTCCAATAAATCAGGACGTTTTTGCTTTGTACGAAGCAACGACTGTTCCCGTCTCCAACATTCAATTTTCGCATGATGCCCCGATAACAGTATTTCCGGCACCCGCTTTCCTTCAAAAATTTCAGGACGGGTATATTGGGGATACTCTAATAATTTACCATCATACAGGGATTCTTCTACAAAGGATTCCTCTTGTCCGCCCAAAACACCCGGAATCATACGGCTGACTGCATCAATCACTGCCATAGCAGGAATTTCTCCTCCTGTCAGAACATAATCGCCAATAGACAATTCGAAATCCACAATTTCCTCCAAAGCACGTTCGTCTATTCCTTCATAATGACCGCAAAGAAGGATGACATGCGAAAAATCATTTGCAATTCGCCGTGCGGTTTCTTGGCGAAACACCTGACCCTGGGGGGACATATAAATGCAAACAGGACGATAATCCAAGCCTTCTGTAATTGCTCTGAACGCACGAACCACTGGCTCTGCCTGCATCAGCATCCCTTTTCCTCCGCCATATGGATAATCATCTACTCTGCCGTGCTTATCCGTAGTGTAATCACGGATATTAATAAAATTCAGCTCCAACAAGCCTTTTTCCTGAGCACGACCGATAATACTGTCCGACAAAACGGGAGGAAACATTCCGGGAAACAGGGTTAATACATCAAATCTCACTGTTCCTCCATCCCTTCCATTAAGCAAACAAAAATTCCTTTTTCCAAATCAATTTGTTCCACAACATCCTCAATAACAGGAAGCAACAGCTCTTTGCCATTTTCTGTGGACACAATATATACATCATTTGCTCCGGTCTGAAGAACATCCTTCAATTTTCCTAGACAACGATCCTTTTCGTAAACGGGCAAACCAATCAAATCAGAGATCAAAAATCTGCCTTCTCCCAGTTGGTCTGTGACCTCACTTTTTTCTGCCCAAATAATTTTCTGTTTCAGCCCTTCGGCCTGCTCTATCGCGTCAATTCCCTTTAATTTCAGAATTAATCCGCCCTTCTGATAACGCACCTGCTCCAAAGAATATTCCGAATTGTCTATCCACACACGGGAAAAACCTTCAAAAAACTCAGGTGCATCACACCAGCTCATTGCCTTTACTTCCCCTCGCAGACCGTGGGTATTATTAATTTTTCCTACTTCGATTTTTTTCATATTTCGCTTCCTTTCAATACAAGCATAGGGACGACTCTTTGCCGTCCCGTATCCAGTATTGCAGCACATCGGTCAAACGAACCGAATTCAACCTTACACAATATCCACTGACACCATTTTATTTTCACGAATGGCAGCAGCCTTCACTACTGAGCGGATTGCTTTGGCAATTCTTCCTTGCTTGCCGATTACTTTGCCCATATCGTTTTCGGCAACACGCAGTTCCAAAACGATACTGCCATCCTCTTTATCAATCTGTGTAACAGATACATCCTGAGGACAGTCTACTAAGGCTTTTGCAATGGTTTCCAGTAATTCTTTCATCACCAGATCCCCTTTCCTGTTGACAAATTTTTAGCCAAGAATCCCCTGCTTTTTCATCAGAGATTTTACAGTATCGGTGGGCTGTGCACCCTTCTTCATCCAATCGGTTGCCTTTTCAGCATCAATCTTCACTTCTGCGGGATCACACAAGGGATTGTAAGTACCGATTTCTTCGATGAATCTGCCATCACGAGGATAACGGGAATCAGCAACTACGATTCTGTAGAAAGGAGTTTTTTTAGCACCCATTCTCTTTAATCTGATTTTTACCATTTGCATTTCACCTCCCTTACAGGATTTCTTATTTCAAATATCAAAGATATTTTCAAACGCTACATTGGAAACGGAAATCTCATTTTACCCCGTTTCATCTTTTTGGGATTGGTAAACTGTTTCATCATTTTGCACATCTGATCAAACTGTTTTAGCAATGCATTCACATCGCTGACCTTAGTACCGCTTCCCATTGCAATTCTTTGCTTTCTGCTGGAATTGATAATAGACGGATTTTCCCGTCCCTCCATGGTCATAGACTGAATCATGGCACCCAAACGGGCAAATTGCTTTTCATCAACCGTTACCCCTTTTAATTTTGCCTTATCCATTCCCGGAATCATATCCAACAATGAAGAAAGAGGTCCCATATTTTTCATTTGTTCCATCTGATCCAGAAAATCATTCAGCGTAAACCGTTCGTTTCGCATTTTCTGTTCCAGTTCTATTGCTTTTTTTTCATCACAGGCTTGTTCCGCTTTTTCAATCAGGGTAAGAACATCCCCCATCCCTAAAATACG
>JAZQHN010000273.1:0-5773 GCA_045540615.1 Clostridia bacterium | reverse complement strand
ATGAAGTCTCATTCCAATCACCGCACCGCTATGTTTCATCAAACCAAGCACCTCTCGGGTACTTAATTGCTCCAGCACCACTGCATCTGTTCCCTTTGCAACTTGTTTACAAAGCTCTCCGTCACGGGATGGTTGCATGGGGAGTAATAAGCTTTTGCAACCGTAACGGCTTCTTACCTCAATAATAAACCTCTTTATCTCTCTGCTGATCAATTCATCATATTGCTTCCAATTTCTCAAAGAAATAATCAAAGGTGGTTTTTCACACTCAAAACGTTGCAACAACTCTCTTGTCCGTTCATCCTCACAGGGACTTAAACCAATGGCAGGATCGGCAGTCACCATCATTTTAGATTTTCTGACCTTCATTCGTTTCAATTCATCCAAAGAATCCGGGTCTCTTAACGTGATCATATCCACCTGATTAAGCACCTTAGCAGAGATTTTTCTGTTTAATACAGAAGAAACAGGACCAACACCGTTGGCATACAGCATCACCTTGCATCCGCATTTTTTTGCCATGGCAATTATGGTTAAATAATAATACAATGATTTCGAACTGGTTGAATCCTGAATCAAACTACCGCCACCGCTGAGCAGTAATTTTGTATGCTTCATTGTTTTATAAATTTCTTTCAAATTCATCCTATCTACCGCTTTGACACGGTGTTTTTCTGCAGTTTCTTGCGGATTACCGGATAAAACAACAATAGAAAGATCGGGACGACACACACGCAAATCATGAAGAATCACCTGTAATAACGCCTCGTCTCCGCTGTTCCCGAATCCGTAATAACCGGACAGCATAATATCGTACATTGTGTTATCCTCGCTTACAATTTCATTACAGCTTTATAAGCCGCTTCTGCATCGTCTGCCATTTTTTTGACAGAATAATGGCGATCGACCGTTTTTTTACAAAATCGGCTGACTTCTTTTTGCTCCGCTTCCGTCATGTGATAATATTGCAAAATGCTGTTTTTCACAGATTCCACATCGGGCATCGTCTCACCGCGGCAGGTAAAGTTACTGCCAAAAGCAGATGCTTCTTTTTCAGGAAGGTACAAGCCTAAATCCCCTTCGTTTCCTGCAAGTACAGTTGGTTTCTCTGCAGCCATTGCTTCTAATGCGGCACGGCTTACGCCTACAAACAAGTCAGCAGAAGCAACAAAGCGGTTAATGTCGGTTCTGGGACCTGTTATTTTAATTCTTGTTTCTCCAATCTTGCGGTTTACAGCTTCTGCTTTGGACTTAATTTCATGATAAACATCCCCGCCGCCTACAATGACCAATTCAGCATTGGGAATTTCCTCCATGATTGATTCAAATGCATCTACGAGCAAAAAGGCAACATCAGCACGGCTTCTGTCCAAACGGCTGATATGAACAATCCGAAATGCATTTTTCATAAGCTCAAATTCAACAGCAATCGAACCGAAAGAAATATCTTTGGAAAAACGCTGTGTATTGATTCCGTTAATGGTAACTACTATCTGTTCTTCCGGCAATTTATATTCTTTTATCAAGTATTGTTTAATATCTTCACTGACAGCAATGGTTTCCTGTCCCCAATCGGTCAGATATTTCAGTCCCTTCCCCGTTTCAAACACCCAATGAGCCGTTGTCACAAAGGGAATCCTTTCTTTTCGGCACACCTTTCCCGCGATAAAACCGGGAATTCTTGCATGAGCATGAACCAGATCAATTTTTTCTTTTCTGATAATATCTCTGAGCATTCGATAGGAAGCCAGCATATTCCCCGGTTTTTTATTGTGAAGAGGAACCTGATAATGAATGATTCCCGCTTCCTCCAATTCCGGAACAAATGCACCGCCGTTTGAAGCAATAATCACACGATAGCCTCTTTCCTGCAATGCCAATGCCAACTCCATAATGTGCGTTTCCGCACCACCGATATCCATAGACATCTGTGCCATTAATAAATTACAAGGTAACTGTCCCATAATACCCTCCTGAATCATTCTTCTCTTTTTATGGTAACACAATCCGAGAAAAAAATCAATCCCAAATTCATTCTTTTTGACTTTTTTCTTTTTCTGTGATATAATAATACCAAATCCCAAAGGAGGAAAGGGTCTATGAAGGTTGCAGGAATTGTTTGTGAATACAATCCTTTTCATAACGGTCACCGTTATCATATCCAGCAAACAAAGAAGGTTGCTGATGCATGCATTTGTATCATGAGCGGCAATTTTGTTCAACGGGGAGATGCAGCTTGCGTTAACAAATTTGCAAGAGCAGAAGCCGCTGTATTAAATGGTGCTGATTTGGTATTGGAGCTTCCGACAGTATTTGCCTGCCGTTCAGCAGAAACCTTTGCCCGCGGGGCAGTCTCCCTTCTTGAGCAAACAGGTGTGGTCTCTCTCCTTTCCTTTGGAAGTGAAAGCGGAAACAATGAAGAAATACTCCGTGCTGCAACCTTTTTTTCCAACGAATCGGAAGCATATCAAAAGAAATTAGGCGAAGAACTGGCAAAAGGCTTTTCTTTTCCTGTTGCACGGGCAAATGCTGTTAAAAATCAGACTTTTTCTTTTTTGTTGGACACGCCTAACGATTTACTGGGAATCGAATATTGCAAAGCAATCAAGCAGCTTGGTCTATCTATTGCTCCTCATCTTGTATTAAGAAAGGCAACAGGGCATCATGAGCAACAAACAAAGGGAGATTTTTGTTCTGCAGGATATTTGCGTAATCATCCCGAAAAATTGGAACTGTTTTCTCCTGCCTCTAATCTTTTGAAAGAAAAAGGATTCCCTGTAAACAAAGCCTTGCTTCATGAGATTTTACATGCCCACTTGCGTCGCGTTTCTGCAGATGAATTGGCAATAACCGCAGATTGCTCCGAAGGACTGGAACACCGTTTAAAAGCAGCTGCACAATGCGAATCATTGGAAGAAGCCATTCAACATGCCAAAACAAAACGGTATACACAAACAAGAATCCAACGTGTAATCTTAAACTCCTATCTGGGAATTACCAAAAAAACATATCAACCTGAATATCTTCGTGTTCTTTGCGGAAATAAAAAAGGGGCTGAATTGTTAAAAACCATAAAACAAAAAGGCTCTCTTCCTGTTATCACAAATCTATCCAAGCAAAAAATCAACTCAGAGGCATTGGAAATTGACTGCAAAGCCGGTGATTTTTATGCTTTGCTGCAAACAAAAAACCGCAGAAGCGGCATGGATTACACCACATCTCCACGGTTTTTCGAGGAAGAAGATACTTCTTCCGAACGATGAAAAGAGGACTTTTCCATCCTTTTTGAAATTAGCATCTACAAATTGCACACAGTAGTAGAACAAGTTTCTCGGGCACATTAAGAAATCATTCTGGTAATTTCCTTCTTCATTCTTTTGATGATCCTTTTTTCCAATCGGGAAATATACGATTGAGAAATCCCCATCAAATCCGCTACCTCCTTTTGTGTCAGCTCCTCCTTGCCGTTCAATCCAAAACGCAATTCCATAATCTGCTGTTCCCGTCTGGTCAGCTTATGCAGTGCAAGATACAGTAATTGTCTATCCACCTCATCATCCAACTGTTTATCAACACTATCTCCGTCTGACCCTAAAATATCTGATAACAGCAATTCGTTTCCGTCCCAGTCAATCCGTAAGGGTTCATCAATGGATACTTCTGTTTTCTGTACACTGTTCTTTCTCAAATACATTAAAATTTCATTTTCGATACATCGAGATGCATAGGTGGCAAGCTTTATCTTTTTTTCTGCATTAAAGGTATTGACCGCTTTCATAAGTCCGATTGTTCCGATAGAAATCAAATCTTCAATTCCGATCCCTGTATTTTCAAACTTTTTTGCAATATAAACCACCAATCGGAGATTATGTTCAATCAAAGTATCTTTTGCATCCGACTCGCCTCGGCCAAGACGACAAATGCAATCCCATTCCTCCTCCGGGGACAAAGGAGGAGGAAGCACGTCACTTCCTCCGATATAATAAATCCGATTCCCTTGTCGAAGCTTTTGTAAAAAAGCCGCATAAACATCCATCCACTTTCCGGTTTTATTCATTGTTACACCTCTTTTTATATTGTCATTACGGGCGGAAGCAACGCGTTGTAATTTTGTTCTTCTCCCAATTTTTTATGTACCAAGCCCACTAAAATATGCTGAAATGCAATTCTTTTTCTTCCGTCCGTTACTGTGATTGATTCCGGCATAAAAGCAAGCATCAATCCTTTTTCCTTTCCTACAGTTGAAAAGGGTACTTGATAAATCCGTTCAGGAACTGGTCCCAGTCTGTCGCTTAAAATCAATCCCTGAAATTCTTCTGACAAAATTTCGGAAATCACTTCATATTCTGCCACCATCACGGGGAATCCCGTTAAAGGCTCGTGCAAATTACATCCTGTATCTACAATTCCATCTAATACAACAGTCTTCCCCTGATTGGTAATGTGAATTTTAACCCCATTGATTTTTACAATATTTGAAATCCATTGAAATAGCGGAAACAAAAAGATTCGGCAAGAAAAGGTCAACAAAAAAAATTGCCAAAGGGAATAATCAAAGTAAACAATGCCGTTGATTACCCGTCCGGGTCACGTTACAGAAACCAAAGTATATAACATACCGCATACAGCAAAAGACACCATGCCAAAAAGAAAAAAGCACCTGAAGAAACTTTTTACGCTTTTGGGTTGAAAGGCAAAGAAGATAATCATAATTGCCCACATTGTTTGAAAAAAAGCTTTTCCTAAAATTGGAATCCTAATTGCAAGCACGCTGTAAATTCCACCTAAAAAAGCACATAATCCTAAAAATTTTCCTCTTCGTATTCCTTTTGAAACCAGATAAAGAATCAAATAATCCAAAGAAAAATTCATGAAAAATAATATATCTGCGTATACAATCATTCTTCTCTCCCCTGTCCATAATTCCATTATACACAAAAACAAGAAAAAAATTTGTCACAATAAAGTCAAAAAATAAAAAAATAAACGACAGAATTAATCTGTCGTTTACAGGATACTACACATTTCTTAATTATACAAATCTTTTTTTCCATACATTAGGGGAAAACAACATCAAAACAGGGAAAATTTCCAAACGTCCCAACAGCATATCAACACACAAAACCCATTTTGAAAGCAGGGACAAGCTGCCGTAATTCTGAACAGGGCCTACGTCACCAAGACCGGGACCTACATTGTTAATACAGGAAAGAACCGCAGTTGTAGTGGTTTCGATTCCTCTATTTTCCAACCCTACCAAAAAAACGGAGCCAGCAAACAATGCAACAAGCAATACAAAATAAACCAACGTACTGTGGACCATTTCGCTATCCAAGCCTTTTCCATCCAATTTCAATCTGGTAATTGACTGAGGATGAATCATTCTTCTGATTTCCGCGACCATTGCTTTCCATAATACCTGAACGCGAACAATTTTTATTCCGCCTCCTGTTGACCCTGCACAAGCACCCAATACCATAACAGTAAGGAGGACATATTTTGCCACCTCATGCCATTGATTGAAATCTGCTGTAACAAATCCCGTGGTACTGATACATGCTGCCACCTGAAATGCCGCATATCGCAAGCTTTGCAATATAGAATGATATTCAGGATAAATGCAAAACATGACTATTGCTGTTGCCACAGCAACAATAATCAAAAACACCTTCCATTCGCTGTTTTGACGGATCGCAGCAAACTTTTGCACCAGCAAAAAATAAAACATATTGAAATTGATGCTGAACAACAGCATAAAAATGGTAATCACCCA
>JAZQHN010000272.1:0-9816 GCA_045540615.1 Clostridia bacterium | reverse complement strand
AGCCTGTAAAAACCCCTTATAGGGGTTGTGCAAGCCACCAGTTTACTGGTGGTCTTGACTTTACTACTTCACGTTATACGGGGGGATATTTATTATATAATTCATTGATTTCCTCTGTTGTTTCATAATCAAACACGCGGTAATAATGCTTTCTCTCACTAAATAACCGTTTCCGGATTTCATTTAGATTTTCCCCTGCAGCTGCTTGGTAATATCAGTTTTTGATAAAGAAATTTTATTATAAATCAACTGTTTCTCATCAGACGGATTGATGCTGTGTACCGTAGATTGAGGCATAATACAAATGACCCATGCTACTTGCGGCTTTATATCTAACCTCATACTCACGTCTGTTGCTTTTTCTGTCATCAATTCTCATACCAATTAAATCTATGAGATTTGTTTTTCCCACACTGTTTTTTTCCAACAAAAGCATTCATGTTTAAAATATAGTTTGAATAAATATTATGATAATTAGCATTTTTTTCTATCAAAATATTTTCATTATCTTCATCATAAACAACATCAAACTTACCACTTATAGGAAAATCAATGTCTCTAAAATTTCTGTACTTATCGATATGTATAAAAATTAACCCCATATAAATTTCTCCTTCAACCACATATATTTTTTTACTTTTGTTTAGCCTTTAAATCCTCATTAACAGCTATAACCAAATAGATAAGGGCCTCTCTAAATAATTTTAGTATTCTAAAAGCATTATGCTCTATTTGCCCTTCTGTGACAAAAGTAGTAAATTTAGATGTTTTGTTTATTGCAAGATCATCTACCGTTCTTAATACATTATGTTCCATATTATTTCTCATTTCAAACATAATCATGGAATGTGGATCGGTAACACAAACTTCTTTTTTATCCACCAAATCTTTTTGTAACCAATATAACGCTTTCAGTCCGACATTATTTAAATAATTTTTTAATGGATTGGGAATTGTAAAATAAACATTTCCATTACGATCTATCAACTCCTCTTTCCAGATGTTTTTAAAACTCACATTACTACCTTTTAATCCAACATTAAAGTACTCATTGATAAAAAAACCTATCCTATCAAATGCTGAATATATTATTCTAAAAGACATTCTCATTAGTGTATCATTATATGAATAATTAGCAGTATCTTTTGTATCTACTAAATCTATATCCTTTTCAAAGAAATACTTTTGCTTGTTATCTTCCGAGATATACCATAAGTAACGAGCATGTATGTATTCCGATTTTAATTGATTAAATAACCCAATAAATTCATCTTTTCCTTCTCCTGCATTAAAAGGTAACACAAGACTATCAACTAAAAAACAAGGAACTGCCAAAATTTCGGCACAGGGATCTAAAAATAATCTAAAGAGACCTATATAATCTCTATAGATTTTCTCCTTCTCATCATCAACAAAATAATCAGGTAACTTCAATTCCTTAGTCAAAAAATTATTAATATAATCTTTATGAAATATTGAAAATGCCTTTTTCAAACCACTCAAATACTCCAGATTCTCTAAATTGTAATCATATTTTTTAGTATACTCAAGATAGTAATATGAAGCATGCTGATAATATTGTTCTTCATATTTTCGTGTTTGAAGAAACGAATAGTCAAGCAATTGTTCTTGATAAGTTTAAACTAGCCATTGAAAAAGATTCTTCGATAGAAAGTGCGTTAAAAAAACTATCAATTGATTTAATATACCGCCCAGTAGCTCTTAGAGCATTTCCTAAATTGGTATAGGTGCGCATAACAATATAATTTAAAACAAACATCTCATCGTCAGAAGCTTTACCTTGATTTCCTTCATAAAACATTATTACTTTTCTATAATGCAAAATTTCCTTTTCGAGATAACTATCTACATGGTCTATGTTCCTTAAATCACTATATGCCGTAGCAATATCATAGTTAAGCTGCATTTTATTTGCTAATGTTAGCGAGTGTTCTTTTGTTTTTTTAGCTTTTTCTATTAATTTTAAGGCTTCAGCAGTATTCTTTTCAAAAAAGCATTTGTCAAATTTAATACTTAATTCATCAATCTCTTTAGTTATATATATTGAATGAATACGATGAAATTTTTCAACTTGTTCTTCTATAGTAAGTTTGTTTCTCATAGATTACTTATTTCCCCTTTTTAATTATTATGATCTAAAACAATTTTGACGTTGTTTTCAAGTGCCAATATATAAAAGAGCATTATCACTTTGTTAAATATATTATATCACGTTATTGGAGTAATAACAATATAATTTCAAAATTCAGAATAGTAGATTTTTATTTAAATATAATGACATCTATTTTGACATCTAATATTGAGAGAATAGATAGAAAAGCGTAAAAATAAGTAAATCTATTTAAGTCTGCAATCTGCATGATTGCGTAGGAAGCCAGAAACTAATTGCTTCTAAAATGATACGAAGTGAGCTCTTAATCAGGGTGTCCAGGGTTCGAGTCGTGAAAGGTGTACCATAGAAAACTCAGTAACCATGCGGTTTCTGGGTTTTTTGTTTTGTTTGGAAAGTGATGAAAATCATGTTTGACATCTATTTGGACATTTTTAGGTTGAAAATAGTATTACAATGGCAATGTTTAACGTAAAGATGTTTGTAAAAGCAATTAGAAGAGTTCGAGCGGGTTGCGCAGAAAGAGTATGAGAAGTATGTTGCAGAGATAAAAGTGGTGATTAAAAATGAAGAAACTATGAGCGAAGTGTGATTTTAGGATTCTCCCCTACATGGCATGTTTGAATCATACCGTATAGGGGGAATGTAATCGTTTTTGTTTTATTTTTCGTTATTATATCCAAATTTTTCTTGTATCAATTGTGGAACTCAGAATGTTTTTAATTGCTTCCGAGTGATTATCTCATTATAATTTCTGTAGTTTGAAAGCAAATCAAAGATTCTGTACGCAGCATAATTAATCTGTAATGGTGACTTTGGATTAGCTGAAAATATCTTAAGCATATACCCAAAGAGCATATGTTGCTAGCCTTTGTTATTTTAAAGACGCATATAAATCGTATTCTCGACTGGTCATTACCTTTCTGAAATCCTTTGGACGGATTCCTTCCTGGAGATAGAACCATTCGGAAAAATATGCCTCGGAACTGAATCCGTATTTTAAAGCAATGTCCTTCAAACGCATTTCTGTATAAAAAAGATCAAAGGAAACATTTTTTAAAATATTCTTCTGAACATATTTTTTTATGGTAAATCCAATTTTTTTCGGGATATTATGTGTCAAAGAAGAAACTGAAAGTCCGGTATGTTTTGAAACAGTTTCCAGAGTCAGATTGATATATAAATTTTTGTCAAGATATTCAAACAGAGAACTGTAATTTTTTCCTCTCAGCAAGCCTTCCTGAATGGTTGTTTCCTTTTCCGACAGCCAAGGAGCAAGACTTAGCATGATAAGAGAGGATAACAGTATTTGCTTGGATGCTGAATGATTGGTAATTACTTGGCAAATTTGAGAAGTTAAATTCATGGTATCCTTTGTGCAGAGCACTTCATTGACATCTGAAAAAATGTCATGATAACTAAAGATGCTCAGCATGAATTTTACCATGGCTTTTTTTGTTCCCGGAAAATAAGTCAATCGATATTTTTTCGGTAAGTTAGCAGGAAAAAGATAGTAGTGATTTGGTTTTATTGGGATTTTTGTGTCATCCGATTCAATCCATCCGCCACCTTCCTTAATGTAATAAATAATATTATAGTTTAAGGTGTTTGAATAAAATGATAATTCTTTGTGGAATTCAATATAGCGGTTTTCGGGGAGAAACAGATTACAATGGTTGGATAATATTTCTAAGTCGGAATTAATCACAGAAGAAATAACCTCATTGTTTAATTGGATCATAGGAAAAACTCCTTTTATATTATTACTTTCATTATATCCGAATCACAAAAAAAAATCAAGTAAATTTTTGTGTTTGCCTGAAATCATAAAATTTGTGTCAAGAAATTGAATTGACTTTTAAAAAAAATTATGAGAAAATTAAAATGTGAAATAATCTGTGCAATTGTGATGGAAATTTTAGGGAAGGAGGATGGATTTTTTGCACAGTATAAAGCCTAAAATCAAAATTTTCTAAGGAGGAATAAAAGTATGAAACAATCGTTAAAAAGAATTTTGCTTCTGATGGTATGTCTAACCATGTTGGTTGGGATGATGACAACGGTAGGGGCAGCAACGGAAGAAATTTTAAAGGATACTTGTGACGGCGCAGGAAATTGGTATTTAAGAAGCCATGTCAATGGTACTGATGCAATCAGTGTCGTTTCTCCCGGTGCCGACGGTACAGGAAAAGCCTTGAAAATGAATGCTTCCAACGGAAGAGCTTGGATGACAGGAAGAAATGGAGCTCTCCTTACATTTGAAGCAGGATATATTTATACCATTACATGGAACATGAAAGCCGAAAAAGCTCAAAAGGTAATGTTGTTTATCTGGCAGGCTAAGGAAAACGGAATGAATACAACACCTGCTTATGCAGATCAAATGTATGATGCTACCACCGATTGGCAAAGTTATTCTTATACATTTACAGTAGATAGCTTTACTGATGGTTCTGTTTCCAAACAAATGTCACCGGTATTTTTCCTGAATGTGGTAGCAGGCAATTTATACATTGATGATTTTTGTGTCAATAAAATAAAAGCAGAAGAAGCGGTGTCTTATGATTATTTGGATGTAGCAGCATCTAACGGTACTGTATTGGCATTGAAGGAGACTACTGCACTCAGCTTAAACGGCTATCTTGCAGGTGAAGAAACAGCTACTTCAATTACAGACGGAGTCATGTTTACAAGCAGTGATTCCGCGATTGCATCTGTTGACGCAAATGGAATCGTTACTGCAAAGGACGAAGGTATTGCAACCATTACTGTGACAGCAGCAGGAATTCCCGATGCAAAAAAGGTAATGATTTTAGTCGGTTCAAAGCAAAAAACTGTTGGTTTTGAAAACGGAGAATGGACGGATACAGAGGATGTAGCTGTTTTGGATACAACGAAGAAAAAATCCGGTTCATCTTCTTTGAAACTGAATTCTGCAGGAGCTAATGCACAGCTTCAGGTTTTGAATGGAATTCCGACGGAAGGTTCTACCGTTGCTTCTGTACTGTGGTTTTATGATGATGGCACAGAAGGATCTAAAGGAAGAATTTTCCCCTTTGGAAACGGAACTGTAAGAACCAATTTTCAGATTATGATTAATGAAACAGAAGGAACCTATGGTGTCATTGGTGAGAATGTGCAAACCCGCGGTTACAAAGGATATTCTATTAATCGTTCCAAGGGATGGCATCAGTTGGTATTGGAGCAGACAAGCGGAGTCAGCACCAAGCTGTATTTAGACGGTGCGGTATTGATGGAAACTGTTGCTTCCTCTACGCCTGCAACTGCTTTGATGACGGAAATTTATTACAATCCCTCCGGAACAGCAGGTTCTTTGTGGGTAGATGATTTTGCAACACTGGATGTGACTCCGGTAGAGCCGGAAGCGGATATGACAGCCGCTCCCATAGATAAGGTGATTACAAAAGACGGGGCAGTAATAGAAGGAACTCCTATTACCTGTGATCAAGATATTACAGGATGGTTCAATCGGAATATCAGCGGCTCACAAGCTAATATCGCTTTTTCTGAGACCGGTGCAGACAATACAGGCGGATCTGTTATGTTTGAGGCAATTAAAGGTCGTCCCAGACTCCAGCGGGAAACTGTGTCTGTATGGAATAAGGGAAGCAGCTACACTGTAAGCTGGAAAATGAAGTCGGACACCGCTGCCGGATTACCCATGTTTTTATGGATTGATACGGGCTTGATGGTTACAAGCGGAGAAGTAACAGAAAACTATTTTGACGGCAATCCCGGTTCTAAAATCTGGAATGCAACCACCGATTGGCAGGAATTTACATGGGAATTTAAGATTGACGATTTGAGTGACGGAACCAAATCCTTGAGCTCTGTTGAGGCTCCTTTGGTATTCCGCACCAACGATGTTGCAGGAAAGGTATATGTGGATGATTTCGTTGTAAATGAAACCATTCCCGGCTACAATAAGCTGGGCTTACAGCTGGAAAATACCATGCTTTTCCCTGAAGATACCGCTCAATTGACTGTAGTGGGACATAACGGTCATGCACTGTACAAGGTAGCCAAAGAAGGCTTGACCTTTACAAGTGATAACGAAGGCGTAGCCACTGTGAATGAAGACGGTATTGTAACTGCTGTTGCAAATGGTACTGCAAATATTACTGTTTCTGACGGCGAATTAAGCGGCAGTATTGCTGTTACGGTAAGTGATGAGGATAGTGCTGTAAGCGAAATTCATATTTCCTTAGATGGGTCTGATGAAACAGGTGACGGTACATTAGAATCTCCTTATGCGACTATTGAGAAAGCAAAGGAAACGATTCGTGAATTCCGTCGTATGCCTAAGGGCGGTGTTACTGTTTGGATTCATAAAGGAGAATATCTGTTGAATGATACCATCACCTTTACGGCTGAGGATTCAGGAACAGAAGAATCTCCCATTACTTATAAAGCATATAATAACGAAACAGTTACCTTTACCGGTGCGAAAAAACTGGATTCTTCTAAGATTCAAAAAGTTACAGATGAAACCTTGCTGAACAGATTGATTGAAGAACATGCAAAAGACAATTTATATCAGTTTGATTTAGAAGATTTAGAAATTGCACCTTTACAAATGAGCGGGCAAGGATATGTTGCAACTCCTTCCAGAATTTTTATGAATGGAGTTGGATTACAGGAAGCTCGTTGGCCCAATGATGACAGAAGCGGAGAACACTATTTTGTAAGAGCAGAAGCTGCTGAATTGACTAAAGAAGAAGCAGAACAATATAATGGCGGTTCCCAACCTGTTAAAATGAAATATATTGACAAAGAAAATCGTACCGAAAAGTGGAACGTTCAGAAGGGCGATGCATTAATCGGCGGTGCTATTGCTTACCTTTGGGCAAGAATGGAATTAAGAATCGATACTTTGGATACAAAAAATAAGATTGTTACCACCATTGATCCTTCTACCTATGGACAAGCAACTTATACAGCGAAAGATGAAAGATATTTGTATTTCAAAAATATCTTTGAAGAAATTGATATGCCGGGCGAATTTTACATTGACCGCGAAGAAAACATCTTGTATTTTTATCCTGTAGGAAATGTAGAACAAGCTGATATGGAAATTTCTGTACTGAATAAGAATATGATTTCCGTTGAAGGTGCTTCTTATATTAATTTTGAAGGAATTGATTTCAGCAATGGTCGTCAGCATGCTATTGTAACAGATGCAAATTCTAACTTTATTACCATTAAGGATGCTGCGATCAGCGGTATGTCCGGAGATGGTGTTATCGTAAACGGATGGAATACAACAGTCAGCGGATGTCATATTTATGATATTGGTGCAGTAGGTATTCGTATGACCGGCGGTAATCGCGAAAACTTAATTTCCAGCGGAAATGTATTGACAGGAAATAAGATTCATAACTGTAACTTGTTTAACCCCAAGGATTTGACAGCAGTTCATGTGACCGGGGTAGGACATCAAATTTCAAATAATGAAATTTTTGACATGGAAGGAACGGCAATCGCATTTTGGGAAACCAATAACCTTGTTATTGAATACAATGAAATTTATGATGTTCAAAAATTAAATGCAGATGGCGGTGCCTTGTATTGGGGACGTAATGTATCTGAGCTTGGAAATATTGTCAGATACAATTATTTCCATGATATTGGCGGTCACATCGGAGCACATGGTCAGCAATCCATCTTTACAGATGACGGAAATATCGGTCCTGCCATTTACGGTAATATTCTCTACAAGGGTGGCTTGCCCAGCTTCCCCTTAAAAACCAACGGCGGTCAGTTCCATCATATTTACAATAATATTGTGATTGATAACGAAATGGGTGCTTTTATGCAGGATTGGCATGTAGGAGCTACCGGGGTTTCGGACAAAACGAAACAAACTAATTGGTGGGTTTATGTAACCGATTTGAGAAAAATTTATGGCGGCGGTGTCACGGGATATTGGAGAGGACGTTCTCAACTTCTCCTTAGTGATACTTGGAAAAAGTACTATATGGAAACTGAGCCAACCAAGCAATGGGCAGGCATCTATGATTATTTAAGCTATGAAAAATACAACGAAGCAAAAGCATTGCATGATGCCGGAGATAAAAAAGGCTTAACCAAATGGTTGGAAGAAAACATTCCTTCCGGACAAACCAACCTGATAGAAGATAATGTATGGATTAATGTTCCTACACTTGTGGTCAAGGGCGGCGACATGACTGATTTGGAAAATAATCTGCAATTGAATCAGAAAGAAGGAGAAGCGCTTTTTGATGAAAATTATGGAGAAGAATTCACCTTGACCGAAGAAGGACTTGCAAGAATTCAACAGGATATTTCCGACTTCCCTAAACTTGATTCTACGAAAATGGGGCTGCAAACAGTTGTAGGAGGTGAAAATCCCGTTGCGTCCGATGCTTATGTAACAGGTGATCCGACAAAAGGCGGTACCTTGATTGCAAACTACAGCTATCGTGATGTAGATGGTGACGAGGAAGGAATGTCCAAAATTTATTGGTATGCTTCTGACACTGCTGATGGTGAATACACCAGAATCACAGACGGTTATGGAAAGTACTACACTGTATCTTCCGAATACGAAGATAAGTATCTGCGATTCGAAGTAGTACCCTATGACATCAAGTACAATTATGGTGATACGGTGGTTTCCGAACCTATCTACATTGCAGTAAATTTGAGTGGCGTTGATAAAACCGCTCTGTGGAAACTGATTACAGAAGTTTCCGATGCATTAAATAACGCTGTTGTTGGAACAGAAATCGGACAGTATCCTCAGGAAGCAGTAGACGAACTGACAGCCGTTTTAAATGAAGCTCGTTCTGTTGCAAACGATACCAAAGCTTACGAATTTTTGGTAACTCAGACCACGACAGCATTAGAAAATGCTTATGAAGTATTTATTAAGAGCGAAAACAATCCGTTGAACAGTGTTGATGGAGCACGTATTTCCATCAATCCTCTGATTAAGGGCAAAAATCAGGAAAATTGGCTCAATGTTCTGGCAGGTGGACGTATTGAATTTACTGAAGATGGCTCCATGGTTTTGGGCAGCGGTGGTGAAAAGACAGTTGCTTTATACCAAGCAGAACTGGCTCGCAATGTGGAAATCAGTTTTAACATGAAGGTTGAGCCTATCAATGCGGAAAAGGATTATTCTGATGGTTGGATCGGTATTTATTTCAGACAGGATAATACCTCCGGTTGGGGCTGGGGTGGTACCTGTGCAATGTTTGATTTGAAACAGAATCTGATTCAATTCCAGCAATATAAGAATGCGGAAGGAGAGGTACCCGAAGCACTGAAACGTTCCGATAAAAACATTGAGGTTGGAAAAGAATACGATGTTACCGTTGGAGTTTACGATATTGAAGATAGCGGCAAGGTCATGATTGGACTTTCCTTAGACGGTGAAGCAATCTATTCTGATATTTTAGAATCGGATGCCTTGTATGGAACAGAAGGCTATTTTGCAATCAGCTCTTCTGCAAACAGTGGAAACATTAAATTAACCATTTCTCCCATCTATGCAGATATGACAAAGCTGGATGAAACAGTAAGCAGTGCAGAAAGCTTCTTGGAAACTGTAGTTGTTGGTGACGGTTACGGTGAATATTCTGAAGATGCAATCAATGCACTGAAGGATGTTATTGCAGAAGCAAAGAAGGTTGCCGAAA
>JAZQHN010000271.1:0-8527 GCA_045540615.1 Clostridia bacterium | reverse complement strand
CAGGAAAATTCGATATTTTCCTGACGGTTTTCTATTTGTTATTGTACATTTTGAATTTATATGATTTTTCTTGTTTTATTTTACTTTGCTTGCGGTAGGCCGACTTTTTCGACAGTCTGAAAGCATGCTGCATTTTTTGCAGCATGCTTTTATCATTAATTTTGCTCTTCATATGCCGTTCTGACTGCTTTAGCCAATTGATCAGCACAAGAAGTTGGTCTGCCTCCGCAGGTATTTCCGGATAGCTTATCTTCAATCTCCTTCACCGTCCAACCATCTATCAATTTGGAAATGGCTTTCAGATTACCATTACATCCGCCGTTAAATTCCACATTGGTAATCACATCACCATCAATATCAAATTTAATTTCTTTGGTACACACACTATTGGTGCGATAACAATATTTCACTTCAATCAACTCCTTACAATTATTATACCCCTTTTAAAAGGATTTGTCAACAAGGCAAATTTTTCTTAAGAAATAAAAATTTTTTTAAAAAACCCTTGACTTTATTGCAGTAAAGTGGTAAAATGTTAAATATCAAATAAAATCAGAAAGGTAGGTTTTATCCTATGAACAAAAAAGTATTACTCGTTTTGCTGGCAATGTTGCTGGCAGTATCCTTTGTAGCCGGTTGCGGAAGCTCCGATCCTGCTCCTGAAGCAGATGCTACTCCTGTTGCAGAATCTGATGCAGATTACATTACTGAAAAAGGTACCATGCTGATTGGTATCACCCTCTTCTCTCCCATGAACTACTATGAAGGGGAAGAATTGGTTGGTTTTGAAACTGAATTTGCAAAAGCTGTTTGTGAAAAGCTGGGTGTTACCCCTGAATTTGTAGAAATCAACTGGGATGCGAAAGAAATCGAACTGAATTCCAAAAATATCGACTGTATTTGGAATGGTATGACCATTACCGATGAAAGAAAAGAAAACATGGAAATCACCACTCCTTACATGGCAAACCGTCAGGTTATGATTGTTAAGTCTGAAAACGAAGCAAAATACAGTGAAGGTGTTGACGGTGCTGTAGTCGTTGCAGAAAAAGGTTCCACCGGTGAAGAACTGGCTATGGAAAACGAATTCTTTGCAGCTGCAAACTACAATGCAGTAGATGCTCAGTCCACGGGCTTAATGGATGTTGCAGCAGGTACATCTGATGTTGTTATCGGTGACTATGTAATGGCTGCAGGTTCTATCGGTGAAGGTACTGATTACGAAGATCTGGTTATCATCGACAAGGATTTCACCGCTGATGAATACGGTGTTGCATTCCGTAAGGGTAGTGATATGACTGAGAAAGTAAATGCTATCATTGCTGAATTGATGGCTGACGGTACTTTAAAGGAAATTGCTGACAAATATAAATTAGGAGATTTGTTGTTAGCTGAGTAAAAAAAGCAAACAGAAGGGCGGACAATATCGTCCGCCCTTTCTTTTTTGAAAACAAGAGAGGAAAGGAAGGACTTTTCCCGTGGCAAATGATTTGAATTCTATTTTAACATCTTTATTTTCCGGTTTTGGCTTAAATCTGCAGATTTTTGTAGTAACTCTTTTGGCTGCATTACCTTTGGGGTTAATTATTGCATTTGGTTCTATGTCTAAATTTTTTCCTTTGCGGTATTTAACCAAAACCTTTGTCTGGATTATTCGGGGAACTCCCTTAATGCTCCAGATTTTTGTGGTTTTATATGTGCCGGGACTGTTGTTTAATATGCCGGTTCGTTCCCGTATGACAGCGGCTTTGATTGCATTTGTAATTAATTATGCCGCTTATTTTTCCGAAATTTACCGTGGTGGAATCGAGAGCATTCCAAGGGGTCAGCACGAAGCGGCTCAGGTATTGGGACTGACCAAAACTCAAACCTTTTTTAAGGTAGTGCTGTTTCAGGTAATTAAGCGAATTACAGCTCCTATGAGTAATGAAATTATTACTCTTGAAAAGGATACCTCTCTGTCCCGAATTATTGGACTGGCGGAAATTATTATGTGTGCAGAACGATTTACCAAGCAAGGCTTAATTTGGCCTTTGTTTTCAACGGGGTTGTTTTTCCTGGTTTTTAACGGTGTGTTAACCGTGTTATTCGGTCAAATTGAAAAACGGTTAAATTATTATAAGGGGTGAGGAAAATGGCAATTTTAGAAGTAAAACAGTTACATAAGCAATTTGGAAAAACCCAAGTTTTGAAGGGCATTGATTTTTCCATTGAGCAGGGGGATGTTGTTGCCATTTTAGGGTCTTCCGGAAGCGGAAAAACCACCTTGCTTCGTTGTATTAACTTTTTGGAAAAGGCAGATAAGGGAAAAATTTATGTTGACGGAAAGGTTGTTTTTGACGGAGAGGACAAAAAGAAATATACTGCCGAAGAAATCAGAAAAAATCAGCTGAATTTCGGATTGGTATTTCAGCAATTTAATTTGTTTCCTCAGTACAGTGCGTTAAAGAATGTTATGCTGGCACCTTTGCTTTTGGCAAAGGAACGTCCTGATTATAAACAAAATAAAAAGGAAATTGAAGAAGAAATCAGAAAGCATGCTTGCGAGCTTTTAGATCGTGTGGGTCTTTCTGATAAATATAATAACTATCCTTGTGAGCTTTCTGGAGGACAACAGCAACGTGTGTCTATTGCTCGTGCTCTTGCTTTAGAGCCAAAGGTATTGTTTTTTGATGAACCTACCTCGGCATTGGACCCTGAATTAACAGGAGAAATTCTGAAGGTAATTAAGGATTTGGCAGCAAAAGATCATACCATGATTATTGTTACTCATGAAATTGAGTTTGCTCGCCATGTTGCAGATCGTATTATTTTTATGGATAACGGTGTGATTGCGGAAGACGGTACTCCGGAGGATATTATCGACCATCCGAAAAATGAACGGACTGCTGCATTTTTAAGTAAATTTTACGATTAATTTTAAAGGAGTTTTACATAATGAAAAGATTATTACTTTTGGTTCTTTCTTTTATAATGTTGTTTTCCATTGGAACATTTGCCGAAACATCAGAAGAGTTGTCGACAGAACAGCTGTTAACCCAGTATTATGAACAACACAAGAATGAACTTTATCCTGACACCACGAAGGATGTGGAAGTTGCATTTCTGGCAGATCTTGATAATGACGGAGAGCCGGAACTAATCTTTAGCCGTGGCGTCTATTTTTACGGCTTAACGGTCTATAAAGTAAAGGATGGTCAGGTGGTGGAAATTCCGGAACGAATTGCCTTTGGCAGAGGAACGGGAATCGATGAGGACAGAAGCTTTCTCTTAGATGAGGAAGGTCATCTTTCTATTTACAGAGAAGGGGTTCATATTATTTATAACATTGAAGACGGAAAATTTACCAAGCAAGCCATTTATGATTGGTCAGAGGAGGGTGTAACCCCCATTTCTTGCTTGGATATGGCAATTAACTATGGAAATTTCGAGGTAGAAACAGGGTATACCACCGATTGCAATGCTTTTGATCAGGAAAATGCTCCTAAAATCAGCATTACATCAGAAGAGGCAGATGCAAAATTTGAGGAATTTAAAAACCGTGTAGCTCCTTATGTGGTGTGGAAAGAAAGTGAGCTTGCATATGATGCAAACGGCTCTGAAACAGACATAGGCTTTACTGATATCTGGGAAATGCAAAAGGAAAGACGAAAAGCAGAGACTTCTGCAGAAGAAACTCTTGTATTGCAAATCGGAAATCCCGACATGAGCGTAAATGGCGTGAAAAGTGAAATTGATGCAGGAGCAAAAACTGCACCTGTTGTACAAAACGACAGAACTCTGCTTCCGGTCCGTGCGGTAGTAGAAGCCATGGGGGGTACGGTTGACTGGGAAGAAGAAACAAAAACAGCAACTCTTTCCTGCGGAGAAAACACAGTAAAGCTTACCATTGACAGTAATACAGCTTATTTAAATGATACACCTGTTTCTTTGGATACAGCTCCTATCGTTATGAATGACAGAACCATGCTTCCCATTCGATTCATTGCAGAAAGCTTTGGATTCACCGTTACCTGGAAGGGCTTGACGGAGCAGATTGTGATTACAAAATAGAATAAAAATTGAAATGCCGAGTGTCTTTAACAAACACTCGGCAATTTTTGTCCTTAATCCAATTCGATTGTAACATTTTCCAAGGTGGCACGATGAAAAATTCCAAATCCAGCTTTTTTACCATGAACAGATTGGATGACCGAATCCTTCAGACCATTGCAAACCATGACGCCGTAAGGTGCTTTTGAGGATACATTTCTGATGGTAATGTGATGAACATCCTCCGGTTTTGCATAATCGGTGCTATATGCGATGTCTCCGATTTTTATTGCTGTATGGGACTCAGGATAATCTTCTCTTAAATCTTCAATATCTTCGATCAGCACCTCGTAAATTTTAGTACCTTCCGCACAAAGCAATCGCACATTGGCACAGCAATAAGGACTGGATTTTACATTTTTAACGGTTACATGATGAATATCAAGGTCTGTGTTCTCAGGCTGAGGAGCCCATTTTAAAACTCCCTTCAAAGCAGTTAGAGCAACGGTATCGTCTTCTGTAAAGCCTGAAATGTTTTCAATTTCGATATGATGACAGCCTACCCTCAAATCAATTCCGTCTGCATTTTTGATATAGACTTCTTTGTAGTTTTGAGGTTTTTGGTCAGGGTAGTGAACACCGTTTTCGTCCATTCTTGAAAAATCTGCCTGAAATTCCAAATCGCGGAATCTGGAGTGGGTAACAAAAATATTGGTAATTGCCCACCAACGCTGATTGACAATTTTCAAAGAGCTGACTTCAATATTGGTCGCGTGATAAAAGAGCAGGGTGGTATTTTTGCTGATGTGTGGCATCCCGTTCTTTTCGCTGTTGGTTTCCCGAAGGCCGTTGTAATTCCCACCATCTAAGATTGCTCCGTTTTTTCCTGTCAAGACAATATTTTTCTGCTCTTTTTCTTGATCGTTTACGTAATTTTCTGTCAAAAACATGTTGCAAAATACATCATCTGCCTGAAAAAGATGTGCACCGTCAAAAATCAAAGTAATATCGTCAGGCAATAGGATGCTTTCTTCGATGACCCAACGGTCGGTTTTAGTCCGTTCATTGTGTTTTGGAATGACCACCATGTTTTCTCCTGTTTCTTTTGCCAGAGAAATGGCGTTTTGAATACTTTCGCTGTCGGTGTTTCCCATGGTTTGATTGGGTGTAATCATAACAATAACTTCTTTCTATTCTTTAGTTTTAATTTTCAAAACAACTTTATCTAAATACAAAATCAGCAACGAGGTGCAAATCAGCGCCAAAACAGAAAGTGCTTGTTGAGCATAAACCTCGATTCCAAAAATACCACCTTGCTTTTGAATGTACTCAAACAAAGGAGTGATAGCAAGGGTGGATAAAAATCCGCATAAACCATAAATTGTTTGCTTCACCGCCAATGCATCTCTTGCCTTCTCCGGGGGAACATAATCGAAAATCAGATTGGTTTCTGCACTGTTAATTCCGCCCATAGCGGCAGCGTTTAATAATGCATAAATTGTATAGACAATTTTTCCATTAGAGGGCACTGCAAAGACGGCAAACAAAAATCCCAGTGCTGCCAAACCATATCCGATTTTCAGCATTTTGGCAAAGGAGTGTTGATCTGCATATCGAGCCAGCAAAAAGGAAACGGGAATTCTTGTAAGAGCGGTCAAAATACTGAGGATAGCCACAAATTTCATACTGAAGCCAAGCTCGTGAATCTGATAGGTTCCGAAAAAGGAGACGACCATGTGGTTGGAAATGGTCCAGAAAACCGATGTGGCAATGACCTTCATAACGGTTTTATCGGTAACGACTATGCGAAATCGCTTGGCAACCGATGTTTGTTCTTGTTGCACCTGAGGTTCTTTTTCTTTCGAAAAAATCAAAGTAAGGGTGTGGGCAATCATTAAGATAAAAAGAGTAACTGCCGCTAAAATAAATGCAGTGCGGATTTCTCCTGCCTCTTCATAGCGGTCAATCATGGCACTCATAACCAGATTGAAAATCATACCGCCGATGAGAGAAACCATTTCTTTGATACTGGTGAAAATTCCCCGTTTTCCATCCTCTACCAAAGACATAAACCAAACGGTTTTGGGGGAATTGATGATGTTGGATAAAAAATATCCTCCCATTAAGAAGAAAATCAGCAACCCTGCATGGGTTTTGGAGCCACCCGGAATAAAGGGGACCAGATAAATCATCATAAATAAAAGCTGATTCAAGATATGTAAAAATGTAACACGTCGTTTCACCCTTCCTCCTCGGAAAAAGGAGAGGGAAAAGAGTTGAAAGGTACAGCCAAGTGCCACAAAGGAGGATAATACTGCCGTTAACCCGTCACTGAACCCCAAATGAGATGTCAGCTTGGCAAGATAAGCTCCACTAATCATAAGATAAATAAAATATTCAAACGCTGCTTCTAAAATATAGCAAAATCTACTGGAACGATACCTGTCTTTTGTCATTTATTCCACCTCCGATAAACATTATACTGGAACAAGTCTTATTTGTCAATAATAAAACATACGAAAAATTTTCGAAATCAAAAGCCTATGCCCCGAACAACGAAACTTAAGCCGCAAGCACAAGCGAAAAACCAAGAAAAGAGGGGTTGTTTTTCTGTTTTGAGCTTAGTGAAGCTGCTTAAGTGAGTGGCCGAGAGGGGCTGGAGGCTGGATGGATCAAAAGCCTATGCCCCGAGCAACGAAACTTAAGTCGCAAATAACTCAGTAATCAAAGAAAAAAACCTCTTCCCCTTGACATTTTTCCATGAATTGGGTATAATAAGAAAGGAGGTTTTGCATCATGAAAAAATGGAAGTTAAACGGTCAGGGACAAATCCTGACCATTGGTCTTGTTTTGATTTTAGCTTATAAAATCATCAATAATTTTGAATATATCTGGTATGCATTTTTAAAAGTACTGTCAACCATGAGTCCCTTTTTTACAGGAATTGTCATTGCATTTTTTCTGTATCGTCCTGTAAAAAAGCTGGCAAATGTGCTGAACCGATGCAAAATAAAATTTATCAAACGGTTTTCCATGGCAATTAGCACCTTATTTGTTTACTTTGTCATTTTCTTTGCTCTTTCCTTTACGGTAAAATATTTTGTCCCTATTTTATACAAGAATATTGAAGACTTTATCAATCAGGTCCCTAAATATTATTCTGTTGTAGAACAGTTTTTGGAACAGAACAAATGGTTTGAATCTATTAATCTCGACCGTTTTGTAAAAGAAAACATTCTTCCCAAGCTGAATTTGAACACCTTAAATCAATATTTAGGATTGGTCAGTAAAATTGCAAATTCATTTTTGTCTGCTTTTATGAGCATCATCTTTTCTATATATATTATTTTGGAAAAGGACTCCATTTTTTCTTTTATCAAACGAATTTTTGTTTTACAGGCACACAGTAACACCACATGGGCTGTCATGTATTTTTTAACAAAAACTGTTGAATTATTTTATTCTTATTTTTCAGGACTCTTTTTTGACGCATTGATTATGGGAAGCTCCTCCTTTATCATACTGTCCTGCTTTGGCGTTCCATTTGCCCCTCTACTGGGTGTTATTTCGGGTGTGGGCAATCTGATTCCCTTTTTTGGACCAATTATTGCTACACTGGTGATTTCTTTGGTATCTTTGTTAACAGTAGGACCTTTGCGGCTGGTTTGGATTCTCATTGCCGTTTTTGTTCTTTCCCAACTGGATTCCAATGTAATTCAGCCTAAAATTTTGAGTCATTCTGTAGGGGTCAGCCCTTTGCTTGTTCTCCTTTCCGTTTCCGTTTTCGGAGGTTTGTTCGGAGCAACAGGCATGATTATCGGTGTTCCGCTGGTTGCAGCAATTAAATTTGTCCTGTCTGACTACCTGGATGACCGAAAAATCAACGGTTCGACAGAGAAAAAAGAATCAGAGGAAGCAAAAAAAACTCAATAACAATGAAGGATGTACCGGATTTGGCTACATCCTCTTTTTTCGAAAAATTTTCGGAATTAAAAAAATGTATTGACATTAGAATTATTTTGCCGTATAATAAACAAAAATATTCTTTTCAAAGGAGAGAAAATCATGAATTGTATTACAGTCAATCCTCAAAAAGAACTGGGAAAAATAAAACCTATGAATGCAGTTAACAATGGTCCTGTTCATAAAGAAACGGGCGGTCAGCACAGAAGCAATTTTCAGGATTATGCAGATTTGCACATCCCCTATGCAAGAAATCATGATGCTTCGTTTTATCCTAACTACGGCGGAGAGCATACGGTAGATGTTCATGCTATTTTCCCTGATTTTTCCAAAGACCCCTACGACCCGGCATCTTATGATTTCATTTGTACCGATCACTATTTAAAAACCATTGAAAAGACAGGAACGAAGGTGTTCTATCGGTTAGGTTCCAAAATTGAACACGGTGTTAAAAAATACGGCACCCTGGTTCCCCCTGATTTTCAAAAATGGGCAGTAATTTGCGAGCATATTATCCGTCATTACACCGAAG
>JAZQHN010000270.1:0-4737 GCA_045540615.1 Clostridia bacterium | reverse complement strand
TGTGGAAAAAGGTGTAAAGCTTGGATTGGGTTCTCACCTCCCCGAATTAATTCAGCTTTCCGAGCAGGAAAGTTGGGATGTTGATTTTTACATGGCTTGTATGTATAATCTCAGAAGAGGCCGTACAGGAGAAGAAAGCGGATTTATCACCGGAAAAGATAAAAGCTCCATTCATCCTATTATTCCGGGAGATAGAGCGATCATGTTGGAAACCTTGAAAAAGGTACAAAAACCCATCATTGCCTTCAAAATTTTTGCAGGCGGTCAAATGTTGGTTGAAAAGACAGAAGAAGAAAGACGAGTGTTGATTAAGGATACTTATGATACCATTTTCAATGCTTTAAAACCTGATGATTTTGCAGTTGCAGGTGTATTTCAGAAATATCACGACCAATTGACCGAAAATGTCAGCGTATTTAATGAATGGGAACAGGAACAAAAGAAAAAATAAACGAAATGTAGGGGGTGTAGCAAAATGCACACACCACAAAAGGCAAAAATCGCTTAACAAAGCCTTTGAAATGGGCTTTTTTGGCTCAGTTTGTCCAATCTGTGCTATTTTCCGTCCACCCCAAAGGAGCCGTAGTAAATGAAATTCATTTTGCTACAGCTCCTTTTTATTTGTTTCAATCAGGATTGCTGAATCAGCTTTAAAAAAGCTTGTGCCGGAAGAGAAAGAGGATTGTGTTTTAAATAAGCACAGCCAATATGCCGAGGAGGGAGAGGTTCTGTTAGATTCAGTTTTCGAATGAGTCCATTTTCTAAGCTTTCTTTGGAAAATTCTTCTATTACACAGGAAACACCCAAATGAATAGAGGCAAACCGAATAAGCAAGTCATGAGCCGCTACCTCAATATCGGGAGTGAGAGAAATTCTGTTTTTTTGAAATTGTTCATCCAGGTAATGACGGGATGCAGAATGTTTTTCCAACAAAATTAAAGGTTGTTTTGCTATTTCATCCCGTGTATAGCTTTCTTTTGCCTCAAAGTCAGCACCGCAAACAAAAACATCGTGAATTTCCAGGCATGGTTCTATGGTCAATTCTTCATCAGCAACCGGTAAATTGACAAAAGCAAGCTCAGCTGATCCTTCTTTGACACATTGAAGCATATGGTAAGAATAGGAATTAGCCATTTCAATGTGGATTCCCGGATAACTTGCATGAAATTGTTCCAAATAAGGAAGGAGATAGTGTCCTGTAATGGTATCGCCTGCGGCAATCAATAAGGATCCGCTGTCTAAATGATGCAAACGGGCAAGAAGAGTTTCTCCTTGTTCAATTGCTTGCATGGCACTTTCTATTTTTTGAAATAATAATTTTCCTTCATTGGTAAGAGTAACGCCTCGTTTTGAGCGAAAAAAAAGTTTGACATTTAAATCCTGTTCCAACTGTCTGATGCATTGGGAAATGGCAGACTGGGAAACATATAACTGTTGTGCTGCTGCAGAAAAAGAAGAAAAACGGGCAGTTTCGTAAAAAATGCGATAATAATCCAGCTTTGTTTTCATATAAGCACTCCTTATAACTGTTGTAAGTATTATCTGCTTTACTAATGTTAATATTTATATTATAATAGATGATGTAAGAAATGTCAAGACCATTGGAGGAATTGAAAATGGAAAGAAAAGTAGGAACTGTATCAAGAGGAATTCGCTGTCCTATTATCCGTGAAGGAGACGATATGGCAGCAATTGTAGTAAATAGTGTAATAGAAGCTTCGGAATCGGAAGGCTTTGCACTCCGGGATCGTGATGTTGTGGCAGTTACTGAGTCTGTTGTAGCTCGCAGCCAGGGAAATTATGCATCCATTGATGCCATTGCTGAAGATGTGAAGGAGAAATTCGGAGGAGAAACGGTAGGAGTTATTTTCCCTATTTTAAGCCGTAACCGTTTTGCAATCTGCTTGAAAGGAATTGCGAAGGGTGCAAAGAAAATTGTTTTGATGTTGAACTATCCCAGCGATGAGGTGGGAAATGCTCTTGTTTCTTTGGATCAGCTGGATGAAGCTGGTATCAATCCTTATTCTGACGTACTGAGTGAGGCAAAATACCGTGAGTTGTTCGGAGAAAACCGTCATCCCTTTACCGGTGTGGATTATGTAAGCTATTACGGTGATTTGATTCGCTCTTGCGGTGCAGAAGCAGAAATTGTACTGGCAAATGATCCCCGTGCTATTTTGAATTATACCAAAAATGTATTAAATTGTGATATTCATACCCGCGTTCGTACCAAACGGATTTTAAAGGATGCCGGTGCAGAAAAAGTATTTGGCTTGGATGAAATTCTGAATAAGTCAGTAAATGGCAGTGGTTTTAACGAAAAATACGGTTTGCTGGGTTCTAACAAATCTACGGAGGATACGGTAAAGCTGTTCCCTCAGGATTGTTTTGATTTGGTCAATTCCATTCAGGCACAGCTGTTAGAGCGTACCGGAAAGCACATTGAGGTTATGGTGTATGGTGACGGTGCATTCAAGGATCCCGTAGGAAAAATCTGGGAGCTGGCTGACCCCATTGTTTCTCCTGCCTATACCCCCGGATTGGAAGGAACTCCCAATGAATTGAAGTTGAAATATTTAGCAGACAATGATTTTGCAGATTTGAAAGGGGAAGAACTGAAAAAAGCCATCGAAACTGCAATCCGTAAAAAGGATGATGACCTGGTGGGTAATATGGCATCTCAGGGTACCACTCCCCGTCGATTGACAGACCTGATCGGTTCTCTTTGCGACTTGACCAGCGGTTCGGGAGATAAAGGAACTCCTATTGTTTTGGTTCAAGGTTATTTTGATAATATGACCGATTAATCAGTTGAATTTAATGACAATCTTTCATTTGAGGGGTTGTCATTTTTTTTGTTTTGTGGTAGAATAGATTAAACAAAGATAGCTCTATTCAGCTAAATGTGCTTTGTACACTAAAAGAGAATTTAATTTAGCTATTATTGGTTCTGACTTGATTTTAGGCTAGTAAGAGTGTTGAAAGATGTCGAAATCAAAAAAGCCTTCCCCTTGAGGGGAAGGTGGGTTGCAGAGCAACTCGGATGAGGTGGAAAGGAATAACGATTGCTTTCGCAATCTACACCTCACCACCGCCTACGGCGGAGCCTCTCCTCAAGGAGAAGCCTTTGAAAGGAAGTGTATAAATGGAATTAAACATTAGTATAATTGATATTTTGAAAATATTGGCAGTAATCGTGTTGTTAATAGCTTTATTAATGCCAAAGAAAAACGGATATGAATATAATTCTATTGATAAAAAAGGTGTAACTTTGAATATAATATTGTCAGTTATATACATACCATTGTCATTGATAGGAATGTTCACAGTATTTTTTGCAGATGCTCCTACGACAAATTATTCAGATTTAAAAAAATTGCTTTTAAATATAGTTATATATATAGGTCTTTCTATTCCAATTATATCAATTGCCAGCATTTTTACATCGGTAGTAGCAAGAAAAAGAGGAAAGAGCAGATTTAGTTTTGTTATTCAATTTTTGCCAATTCCTGCTTTTGTTGCAATGATAATTTTGGTATTTTTTATGTTGAGAGCATAAAAACATCGGCATCTAGATTATACAGTCTTTATATAAAAACTATACAAAGATGATGACATCAAGTTTTCCAGTATTCATATAGGTTGTGGCATTTAACAAATGTATAATAATTTAAAAAAAGAAAGGTAGTTTTATTATGAAGTACAAAGGTTCTTATTTCAATATGTGGGATGCATGGTATATGAATGTAAATGATACAGTTCATGCATTTCATTTAAAAAATCATAAGGGCTTAAACTGGAATGTCGGCCATGTGTATACGGAAGATTTATTGCATTTCAAACGTATGCGTGATGTTTTGGAAACACTCCCTGAAGAAAAGTATCCGGATGATTGTCTTGGAAAATTTACTGGATGTGCAATAGAAAAAGATGGTACATATTACCTTTATTATACAATGCGTGATTGTGTAGAGTCTGAAAAGATCGGGCTTGCAATTTCAACAGATCTGGAGCATTTTACAGAATATGAGCACAATCCGGTTTTGGTTCCGGACAAAGAGCTGTTTGTGGTAAGTGAAAAAGGGAAAAAAACCGATTGTCGTGATATGCTTGTAGTATATGATGAGAAACAAGAAAAATATTTTGGATATTTTGCAGCTATGGCCAATATAAAAGATAGAGGTGAATTGGGTGTTATAGGAGTTGCCGAGAGCACAGACTTATTATATTGGACAAATCAAAAAATTATATATGTTCCTGAGTTTAATGGTGTTGTAGAAGTGCCAAATGTATTTAAGATAGATAATAAGTGGTATATGACTCTTATGACATCAACCGTATATGGTGCGAAGGGCGCTGTTTCAGAACCAATTTTAAATTCTTATATTATTACAGCAACCTCAGATGCTCCTGATGAAGTTTTTAAATGTGAAAAGGAGAATGTCTTTTTGGGTAGTACGCGCATCGATAACGGCTACGCCTTGCGTTGTGTTGAATATAAAGGCAAAATGTATGCTATGTGCATAGATAGGAGTGAATACGGAAGTTCCATTTCTTTGCCAAAAGAAGTCAGGGTGATTAATGGAGTGATAAAACCGTATTATGCTGATATTTTGAAGAATATGCGCACCGGAAGACAATGGGATGTTTTTGAATTTAGCCGTATCCCAACAGCCTTTGCGTGGGCGAATGTTGTTGCAGGACAGATAAAGAAAACTGACAAATGTATTGAAGTGA
>JAZQHN010000269.1:0-2498 GCA_045540615.1 Clostridia bacterium | reverse complement strand
ACAACTCAGCCTGCAACCGACTTAAAGGGCAGTTGGAATGTGGTTAATTCAAACTCCGCAAACAGTTATTCTGCTGTTGGGTATGTTGCCTTGGAAAAATTAAACGAAGAATTAAATCTGCCTGTTGGCGGAATTTGTAATGCAATCGGCGGTGCAGGTATGAACCAGTTTATGGGTCCCTCCTCAGGATCAGTAGGAAGCTATTATTACGGAAAAACCTCTCCTTTGACCAATATGAACATCCGTGGCGTTATGTGGTATCAAGGAGAAGGCGACCGTGACAGAACCGAGGCTGATTTTTCATCCACCTTTAATAAATTAATCAAAAGCTGGCGTGATGACTGGAATGATCCGGATATGCCCTTTGTTTATGTCATGCTTCCTCCCAGTCCCATGAAATATTATGCAAGTTGGACAGGAAATTATATTATGGAAGACTTCAGCACTGCAAGATTGGGGCAGCTAAAAAGCTATTATGAGAATGATAATGTTGCTTTTGCAGTTTCCATGGACTGCCCTCCCAATTCAGGAGAAGACCCCTTGCATCCTAACAACAAACGACCCATCGGAGAACGTTTGGCACTTGCTGCATTGGATGAAATTTATCAGGTTACCGATAAGGGTATGAGCCCACTTTATAAAAGTGTAACCCTTTCGGGGAATACGGCTGTGATTACTTTTTCAAATACCTATGATGGATTAAAAACTACAGACCAAAAAGACCCTCGTTGCTTTATGGCAGCAGGAAGTGACGGCAAATTCCATGAAGCAACTGCAAAAATCACAGGAAAAGATATGGTAACAATTACTTGCTCTGAGGTTTCTGATATTAAGCAGATTTCCTATGCTGTAGAAAAGCACATGTATCCGTATACCTCTTCTGCAGACGCAGTAATTGATACTTATGCAGATGTGAATCTGACAAATTCCGAAGGATTGCCTCTGTGCCCCTTCTCCTATTCTGTTACTATGGTAAAAGCAGAAAAACAACCTTTATTTACAGTTGTAGAAGACGCAGATAGAACTGTTGCATTAAACGACACTTATCTTTTGCCCGAAACAATCACGGTTAAAAAAGGGCAATCAGAGCAGCAAGCCTCCATCCTTTGGTCTTCTGATTTTATCAACACAAAAAAGGAAAAAATAAACAAATATATGGGTTACTTCACCGAATTAGACATATTTCTCCCCTATACCGTAACAGTAAAATCCTTGGTTGAAGCACCTCTCTTTGAAACAGTTACAGCCGAAAAAACAATAGAAGGACAATTAAAGGTCACAGCTACCGGGAAAGAAATGTCTCAGGCAGACAGAAATCTTTATCTGTTTATCTCCTTCTTTCAAGAAGACGGCACCTTCATTAGTGCAAACTCTGTCCCGTGTATTGTAAAAAAAAGAGAAACTCCTCAAATTCATGCTTCTGTTTTGATTCCTCAAGGAGCTGCAAAAGTAAAAATAATGCCTATGAATCTACAGCTTCGTCCCTGGTTGCCTGTTACAGAAAAAGAAATTAACAGATAAGATAATAGATTAAGATACGCTTTGTTCTAAACAGAGTGTATCTTTTTTTTATGTTTCAATCCAGCTAGCAAAACCACCAAAAATTATCAAATATTTTTGTATACTATTTTTGCCTGCATTTCAGTAAATTACTTGATTTATAGAAATGTGATATGATATAATTATAATAGATAAAATATATTCAGAATGGAGCTGAAAGAATGAAAAAATTATTAGTTTTATTGCTGGCAATGACCTTGGTGCTGAGTTCCCTGGGAACAGTTGCATTGGCAGCAACAGAAGAGCCGATTGTGGTTCAAGAGAGCACCCCTCTTTACAATTCCTTCGATTTTCAAAGTGAAGCGGATTTATGGACAAACGGTACCAAATCCATAGTAACGGATCCCGAAGCTGACGGAACCGTGATGAAGGTAGCCGGCTTGGCAAAGGGAACAAGACTGCACGCCCCTTCCCTTGATTGGAAAAGAAGCAGTCTGTATACCATAAGTGGCAGATTGAAGGCAAGTGAGAAAACACGCTTTGAAATCAACTTGAACATGGGTGTTTTTATGTTGCAATCCACCAACGGGGAAACTCCTCGTCCTTATCAATATCCCAACGTAAAGATCGATGTTGGAACCGAATGGACAGATTTTCAATTCACCGTCGAAATCCTTGATTATGTAAAAGACAGTGGAGATCTTACACCTACAGGTGTTATTTCAAAATCTGCTAAAGTATTTTTAACTCCTACAACTGATGTCACAAGTAATTTTGTTGTTTATATCGAGGATTTCAAAATTGAAGAAGCAACCAAATTGTATTCCGGGGATAAAACCAGAATTACTGTTTATGAAGAAGATTTTGAAACCGGAACCGGTGAATTTGTAACCGGTAGTGATACCAGACCTATGAAATTAACCCGCGTGTCAGATGAAAACAATACCTATGTTTCTTTTGCCATGGACTCCTCTCAAGCAGAAGCAATTGCAACCTAT
>JAZQHN010000268.1:0-2573 GCA_045540615.1 Clostridia bacterium | reverse complement strand
CAAATTCAGCTCTGGTGATAGAACGGTCAGGTTCAAAGGTTGTTGCGGTTACACCGCTTACAATACCCTTATTAAACATTGCGTTAATATCATTTTCTGCCCAGTGGCCAATGATATCGGTAAATCTGCTTGCTGCGGAAGGTTTCTCATTTTCCTTCTGAGCAGCTCCGCCGCCACCGCCTAATCCGCCGATGGTAATGTTCTGTCCTCCTGTAATGGGACCTTGTTCCTCGGTATCGGGAGTAGGTGTGGGTAATTCAATTACCTTAGGTTCGTAGGTAACAAATTCGCTCATCATGTAAGTATACAGGATAATATCGTTTCCGCTTTCCAGTTTTACAGCTTTTACTTTATCGCTCAAAACTGTTTCTGCTGCTGCTTCGCTATCTTCTTTCACTGTCTTCATGATTTGCGTATATTTACCGTTTTCATTCTTGTAAGCAACCTTCTTACCAGCTTCACCCTTCAGAACGATTCTGACAGGTTTGTCAGTTGTTACAATTTCTGCACCTTCTGCATAAACCTTGCTGACATCTCCAGCATTAAAGGTTCCGGAAGGAGCATTGCCCTGTACAGGTACCTTAAAGTCACCGGAAATATCGGTAAATGCAGGAATGGTCAGTTCAACATCTTCAGAAGTAATCTTAATTTCAGGCTGAGGCTGTTTGGTATCAATCTTAACAGTCAAATCTTTTACAGCCTTATCAACAGTAATATCTGCGATTTCGTGGTTGTAATTGATTGCAACTTCGCCATCTGCCTTTACAGTACCAACTCCGGAGGAGCTTGCCTTCAGAGCATTCAGAGCTTTCTGAACCTCCAATGCAGCCTTGTCAACTTCAGACTGAACTGCATCTTCGTTTGCTGCTACCTTCTTAGCGTTTTCTAATGCTTCTTCAAATGCCTTCATAGCATCTTCGGAATATTCGCCGTAGCCATCACCGGCTACTGCTGTTTCTGCCATCTTTTCAGCATCTGCAACAACGCTGTCAAGTTTTGCAGTATCTGCATAGAAGGGAGACAGAGTCAACTTAATGTTTCCAACACTGAATGCCAAGTAGTTTTCTTTGTCATACAGACCATAGTTTGCCATCTTCTTGGAGTAGATGGTTTCGCCATCCATGGTCATAACAAACATCAATTCGTTGGAATCAGGAATGTCATACAGACCGATGGTCATGTCATATTCCTTACCGGGTACGAAATTCTTATCGTCCAGAACAGAATCTGCGTATACCTTACCGGGTTGCGGATATTCCTGAAGCTGAATCAAGTGTTGCTTCATGTCAATCATGAATCCTTGTCTTGGAGCTACCCAAACCTTATCGCTGGGATCGCTGTTTCTCAAGTATATTCCAACCCAAGCATTTTCAGGTTTTTCAACATCCTTATTCAAAACCTCTGCTTTGAACTTAAAGGAGAATTCAGCATTCTCGAATTTCTTACCTTCATAGCCCAGCATTCCAAAATCAGCTTCTTCAAATGTCAGGGAACCGTCTTCGTTGAAGGTCAAAGTACCTTTATCGTAATTCTTCCAGTTTTCTTTATCCTTGAGCAGAGTGTTCAGAGAAACATAGTCTACTTCAAGACCTGCCAGAGAACTGATCTTGCTTGCTAAGAACAAGTCAATTTGAGCCTTCAATTCATCTTCTGCTTTGTTTACCTGATACTGCAGAGCATCCGCATTGTTAGCAACTTCAGATGCTTTCGCAACAGCTGCCTTCAGAAGATCTGCTGCAGTCTGAGGATACTGTCCTGCTTCATCCCCGATGGTTACGGATTTCAACAGATCATTTGCTTCTGTGATTGCCGCACTCAAACCGGAAATATCTGCAACACCTTCGCTTCTTACAGCGATAGGATTGGACATTACGGTAACGCCTCTCATTTGTGTTACGTCATAAGGAACAACTTCATATTTCAGGTAACGTCCTGCATAATCGTCTGTTAACTTAAATTCTTTTCCTTCATAGCCCCACAATTTTTCAAACTTACCGTTTGCAGTATCACATACCCACCAGTAAACTTTTGTACCGCCTTCTGCATCGCCGTCACCGTCGGTGAAGGTATAAGAAGTGGTAATCTTGCTTCCGGGAGCTGCAACACCGGTTACCAGTTCAGGATTTACAGTAACAACAGGTTTCGCACCGCCTACGTCAGACTTCATACCAATCTGATTGAAAGGAATTTCCTTGAATTCAGGAGCAATCTTCTGAATCTTAGCCAGACCTTCCTTGGTCAAAGTAAAGTCTTTGTTATCAAAGTCAACAAACAACGCTTTGTCTTCTTCGGTAATCTGATGCTGAGTACCAAGATAGTTGTCGTAGTGGTCAGCCAAGGAATCCATTACAATTGCACCAATAGATACGTTATCATGAATCTTATTGGTTCTTTCATGGGTCAGGTTTTCCCCTAAATAGGACAACAATCCGGCATAATCTTTTGCACCAAACAAAGTTTTTGCTCCGTCATAATTTTCCTTACCATAATGTTCCAGAGCTGCTTCCCATTGAGTACCTTTATAATGTTCTTTCCAAGCATCAGACCACAGCTTCGGCAGTTCAGATGCATTG
>JAZQHN010000267.1:0-4121 GCA_045540615.1 Clostridia bacterium | reverse complement strand
GTTCCTTCTCCTCCGTCTGCCAAGGGAGAAATGACCACTTCTGCCTCCGGGTGCACTCGTTTTACTCCAACCGAAACCGCCTCTCCTGCCTGAAAAGTAGAAAGACTTCCTTTAAACGAATCAATTGCTGCCACTACTTTCACTTTACTCTTCCTCCTTAAAATCGAAATTCGTAATTATAATTAGTCGGCAATCCTTCCCGATACAAATGAGAATCAGAGGAAAAACTACAAATTTTAGGAATACAAATTCCGTCCTCTTCCCGAAATCGAATCACTGTCATACCGGAATGACACATATCAAATTGTGTACTAAATTGAGGGTAAGGAATATCCAGCAAGCAACTGAGAAAAGCAAGTCCGAATCCTTGATGGGCAAACAACGCCACTCTGTCTTCATTGGATTTTACAATCCGATAAACCCCTGTTCCTCTCACGTGTTCATATCCCAAAGAAGCTAAAAATTCATCCGCTTTCTGATACGTATTTTCTATTCCTTTTTGAAAAGAATATTGTTTCAATTGGGGATGCTCATACCAACGATCTCCTAAGGCTCTCACTTCCGGATCATGAAACAAACGTCTGATTTGAGGGTGTTGAAATGCCCAGGTAACTTTTTCTCCAAAGGGAACAGTAAAATATTCCCAAGGATATTTTTCATTGGCAAATTCCAGCAGCTCCATCTCTTTTTTCAGCAATTCACAAGTGGGCTGAGCCGTCATCATGGCACGATTGGAAGTAGAAGAATAAATTTTATCAATACCATGTAATCCAAGCCGTTTTGCTACTGCTTCTGCTTGCCGTTCCCCCAGAGACGTTAAAGAATCCGGAGAATAAATAGGATCTCCGTGACGAATGTAAAAAAATATCATAAATTCAAAATCCTTTCCTTTAAGTTATTGCCCACATGCGTTTTCAAAAACTCGCTGTAGAAAAATTCGCACGGGCATAAAATTCCTGCCGGTAGGCATATGATAAATACTTTTGTATTTATTAGTATTTATTATATCATGAATGAAAAAGAAAATCAATTAATTTTAATAGAAACCCATTGACGGGCTCTTGAATTTTTTTATTGAGTATGTTATAATAAAAAAAGATTATATAAAATGAAGGGCTGTGAAGTCTTATGGCAATTTTTGAACGTACTACTCCGGAAAGCTGCGGAATTCCAAGTGCATCCATTAAACATTTTCTGCAAAAGCTGAAAGAGGTCTATCCTGAGGGAGAAACCCATCATTTTATGATGGTACGGCATGGGAAAATAATAACGGAGGCCCACTATGCTCCCTACAAAAAAGACGGCAAGCATGTGCTTTATTCTGTTTCTAAGGCATTTACCTCTACCGCAATCGGTTTTTTGGTTGCAGAAGGGAAATTGAAGGTTACAGACAAAATCTTAGACTACTTCCCTGAATATCGGGAAATCGCAGCAGATGGAATGAACCAACTGACCATTCATCAAATTCTTCGTATGGCAACAGGGCAAGATAAAAGCTCCGGGGTTCATGTTGTTAAAAAAGAAGCGGAAGGTGCCGGTAGACTGGAACGTTTTTTTGCATTCCCAAGCATAGATGCAGGTCAGCTTTTCCGTTATGATGGAGATGCTTCCTACTCATTATCCCGTTTGGTCACTAAAATCTCTGGTCAGCATCTGGATGAATTTTTAAAACCAAGACTCTTTGACAAATTAGGCATTCGGATGCCTTATTTCGAGCGATGTCCCGAAGGATATTGCATTGGTGCCAGCGGAATAAGAATTTCTATTGAAGAAATGGCAGCACTTGGTCAGTTATATTTACAAAAAGGAAACTGGAAAGGAGAACAAATTCTTCCCGAGCAATGGATTGAGCAAGCTTCCTCCTTCCAAATCGATACCAAGCACGTGTCAACCGGAGCAGATTGGAATCAAGGCTATTGCTATCATTTCTGGAGAGGTCGTCACAACACCTACCGTTTTTGCGGTGCTTACGGTCAGATGTGCGTAATCATGCCTGATTTGGACGCTCTCTTTTTGGTACAGTCTGCCTTTGAAAACAGCAAGCTCTATCACATTTTAGACACCTTTTACGAAACCATTCTGCCTCATATCAGCAACGATACTTTACCCGAAAACAAAAAAGAACAGGAAGCTTTGGCAGAATATATGAAAACCCTTGCAGTTCCCGAAAATCACAAGCCTATTGAAGACTGGGAGCTAACAGAATAACCGATGTAAAAACTCAAGTTTTGTGGATAAACAACAAAATTAATAAAATTGCGTAATTTCCTCTTGCATTTTAAAATAAGAGGGAGTATAATAAAAGAAACAATTAACAGAAAAGGAGAGTTGAACTATGATTGATAAAATCGGTGTGCAACTTTATACCATCCGTGAGTTTATGACAACTGCGGAAGACATTCGGGAAAGTTTCAGAAAATTAAAGGCAATGGGAATTGACCAGGGACAAACTGCAGGCTGTGCCATTCCTTATGAAGAATTCGGAAAAATTGCACGGGAAGAACAGTTTGAAATTGTAGGAACCCATGACAATTTCCAGATGATGGTTGACGATTTTGACCAAGCATGGAAAAACCACCAGGAACTGGGTACAAAGCTGATGGGTATTGGCGGTTTTTACAGCAAAACTGCTCAAGACACCAAAGATATTATTGCAAAAGCAAATGTAGTTGGAGAAAAGGCTGCAAAGCTTGGCGGTAAATTTACTTATCATCATCACAGTCATGAATTCCTTCGGTTTGAAGACGGAAGCTATGCCATGGAATTGTTGGTAGATGGTTTGAATCCTGAAACCACATCCTTCGTTATCGATACCTACTGGCTCCAGCATGCAGGTGCTGATGTTCGTCAATGGATTTCCAAGCTCAGCGGCAGAATTGACATTCTTCATCTGAAGGATATGGGACGCGGTCCTGAAGGTCCCTTCATCACCGAAGTAGGTAATGGTAACATCAACTTTATCGGTGCTGTAGAAGAAGCCGTAAAAGCCGGTGTTAAGTACTATGTAATCGAACAGGATACCTGCCCCGGTGATCCCTTCGAAAGCTTAAAGAAGAGTGCAGATTACATTCAGAAAAACTTAATGAAATAAAAAAACTTTTTAGGGCGTGTACCCGTAAAGTCCGTAATTTTAAAGGGCAGAAACGACATTAAACCGTTTCTGCTCTTTTTTGTATAACGAAAAATCGGCAGGGATGTCCCCCGCCAATTTCTTTCAGCTCCATATCTAATTCCTTCATAGAGTTATAGCGTATCACCGGTTCTTGTCAACACATATTTCATATAATAAGGCATCAGAAGCTCCTCATAAAATCGCCTGTTTGATTTGGTTCCCTGCTTGATGTTCACATAATGCAAATAAGAGTTCATACGCTCTCCTCGTTTTCCATTAAGATGGCAGAAAGTGGAGGAACAAGGAGCCTCTGTTTCCCTACCGAAAGAGTTGTTTTTTCACCGTCCAAAGTTATCAAAACAAAGTTCCCTTTCGGTAATGTAACGGTACATTCTGTTTCTTCTTTGTTATAATTAATTAAAAATTGGCCATAATAGTTTTCCTCTGTTTTCCATACTGTCAACCAATACCCCTTCATTAAAACCCTACAAAATGTTATATCCGTCAGGCTGGGCAGACAAATTATTTTCCACCACTATGCTCGGATAGTTCATCCATTCGGCAACGTAATCCTCTGTCACAGTCATCTCTGCGTGCCAGCAAACTAATTCGGAATCGTCTTGGTTGTGGCTTCAAAAATTATTTGATGGAATTAAGATTGGAATATGCCTCATCTCTGTTGACAAATACCCAAGAAACCATTTCTGACATTTCTTATTTTTCAGGATATAATTCTGTCTCCTATTTCTCCAGAGGATTCAAAAAGAAATTCGGGATTTCTCCTGCAGAATATCGAAAAAGGAGCCGTAGCAAATGAAATTCATTTTGCTACGGCTCCTTTGGGGTGGACGGAAAATAGCACACATTGGACATACTCAGCCAGCAAAGCACATTTCAAGGGCTTTGTTGGGTTACCCGAAGGCGTACGTAGGTACGTCGAGAGGCGAAGTTTGTTCAAAACACAAGGCATTTTATCATCGAAATTCGTTAAATGACGAATTTCTTCCTT
>JAZQHN010000266.1:0-4875 GCA_045540615.1 Clostridia bacterium | reverse complement strand
TTTTCAGCCGCTTCTTTTAATCTCTGATAAGCCATTTTATCCTGAAGCAAATCAATACCGTTTTCCTTTTTAAATTCATCTGCTAAAAAATTGATAATCTTGTTATCAAAATCGTCACCGCCCAGACGGTTGTTACCGCTGGTTGCCAGCACCTCAAATACGTCATCAGCAATTTCCAAGATGGATACGTCGAAAGTACCGCCACCTAAGTCGTATACCATAATTTTTTGGTCTTCATCCTTATCCAAACCATAAGCAAGAGCTGCTGCAGTAGGTTCGTTGATAATACGAAGCACTTCCAGACCTGCGATTTTTCCTGCATCCTTAGTTGCCTGACGCTGAGCGTCACTAAAATACGCAGGAACAGTAATAACTGCCTGAGAAACAGTTTCTCCTAAGTAACTTTCTGCATCTGCCTTCAGCTTTTGCAGTACCATTGCAGAGATTTCCTGAGGGGTATACTTCTTATCGTCAATTGCAACAGTATAATCAGTACCCATTTCACGTTTGATCGACATAATGGTTCTGTCAGGATTAGTGATTGCCTGACGCTTTGCTACCTGACCCACCAAACGTTCTCCGCCTTTGGAGAATGCTACAACGGAAGGAGTCGTTCTTGCACCTTCCGGATTTGCAATAACGGTAGGCTCGCCGCCTTCGATAACCGCCACGCAAGAGTTTGTGGTTCCTAAATCAATTCCAATAATTTTTGCCATTTTTATTTCCTCCTAACTTAATTAGCAACTTTTACTACACAATGCCGGATTACCCGGTCACCAATGCGATAGCCTTTTGAAAATACTTCTGCTACCATGTTTTCACCTAAATTTTCATCCTCCACATGCATGACTGCATTGTGAAGATTGGGATCAAATTCCTGTCCTTCTGCCACGATTTCTTCTACACCCATTGATGCCATAATTTCTTCAAACTGTTTTAACACCAGTTCCACTCCCTGAGTATCAACTCCCTCTTGGGCCGCCAGACTTTCTTTGGCTCTGTGAAGATTGTCAATCACAGGTAAAAAGCTTTCTACGGAATCTGCAATACATTCCTTCCGCAGTGCTTCCTTTTCTTTTGCAGTCCGTTTCCGATAGTTATCGTACTCTGCAAGGGTACGAAGAAGCTGTTCCTTGCACTCTGCAAGCTCATCCCGTTCTTCGGTTTTTTCTTCCTGAACTTCTTCCTTCACTTCCTCTTTTACTTCCTCTTTTACTTCCTGTTGTTCAGTCGTTTCTTTCTTTTTTGCCATTTAATCATCACTCCTTACAAAGGGACGGAAAAAGGATCCTCCGCTACGCAATATCAACTGATTATCCTCTGCGTTAACGGTTTTACAAATCATTCTGTCCAAATGTTTTATCAAATAATCCATCAGGCCTGCCGACCTGCTGTAATCCATACGAGAGGGGCCGATTAAACCAATCATGCCCGACACAGTCCGCTGAGGCAAATACCTCGCCAACACCAGACCGCAGTCATTCATTTCCGGGATGCCGATTTCAGAACCGATAATCATCTGAGTTCCTGCCTGTTCCCCTGCGGTTAAAAATAATTGCTGTACCTTTGCCGAATCATCCAGAAAATCATACAATGCCTTTGCCCGTTCAATCTCTGCAAATTCAGGACAGGTAAACAAATTGGAAACACCGTATAAGTAAACAGAAACCTCGGTCATTTCCTCGATAGCTCCCACAATTAATCTGAGCACCTTTGCAATCAATTCGGGATTGGATTCAAAGAGACACATCATTTTGATAAAGCTTTGCTCATCAATATGCTCCATTCTCATGTTGGCAAATTCACGATTCAGCATTTTGGATACCTGCTCTGCCAATTCCTTCTCAATAGGAAATTCCAATCGGATATGGTGATGCTTTACCACATCATGATCTGCAAACACAATCAGCACCAAATTCCATCCATCCAACCGAATTAACTGAATTTGTTTTATCTTACTTTTAGAAAGACGAGGGGATGCGGAAAGGGCTGCATAACCTGTCAGATGTGCCAAGCACTCTGTTACCTCACGAATGGTTTTTTCCCATTGGGGCATTCCTCGCTGAATGGCATTCTGCAAGGCAATCATATCCTCAGCTTGGGGACGCTGCCGTTCCATTAACCAGTCCAGATAAGCACGGTAACCGCTTTGGGTAGGAACTCTGCCTGCCGAAGTATGAGGCTGAAACAGATATTCTGCCCGTTCTAGCTCTGCCATATCATTACGGATGGTTGCAGAAGAAACATCGCTGAAATACTGCTTTACAATCGCAGCCGACCCTACCGGTTCAGCCGTTTGGATATATTCTTCAACAACGACTCTCAAAATCTGTTTTTTTCGTTCAGCAGGGGTCATCCTTTTCACCACTTTTCTTCCAATTAGCACTCTCTTGTTCCGAGTGCTAATTTAAAAATACCACAAATTGAACCATTTGTCAAGTGTTTTTTAGAATTTATTAAATATTTTTCCTTTTTTACCCGGTTTTCTTGATTTTATCTGCAAAAAGTGATATGATTATAATAACAAAATGAAAAGGAGCATTTCAATGAAGAAATCAATAAAAGATTTTTTATTTCTTACCTTTGGTACAATTTTAATGGCAATCGGCATTTACTTTTTTAAATTTCCCAATCATTTTTCCACAGGCGGTGTCAGCGGTATTTCCATGCTGTTGGAAGGCTTATTTCCCTCTCTCAGCTCTGGATTCAGCATGATGGTCATCAACCTGTGTTTGCTTTTGGTTGGTTTTATTTTTGTAGGAAGGGAATTTGGCATTAAGACGGTGTATTGCAGTATCCTGCTGTCCGTCCTTACCTATGTTTTGGAATTCATCTTACCTATGAATGCCCCCTTTACCGACAATCAGTTATTGGAGCTTATCTTTGCTATTTTACTTCCCGCTATCGGAAGTGCATTACTTTTTAATCTGGGAGCAAGCACAGGAGGTACGGATATTATTGCCATGATCATCAGGAAGCATTCCAATCTGAATATTTCCAAAGCACTTCTTTGTGCAGATGCAGCAATTGTCATGTTTGCCGCTTTTATTTTCGGAATCGAAACATGGCTATACTGCGTATTGGGACTGGTTTCAAAGGTATTTGTTGTGAATATGGTAATCGAAAACTTAAACACCTCTAAATACTTTACCATTATTACCACCCGGGAACAGGAAGTTTCTGAATTTATCACCGTAACCCTTCATCGCGGTGCCACCCTTTCTTCCTATTATTCCGGTGCCTTTTCTCAAGATGAAAAAAGCGTGATTCTCACCGTTGTCAACCGTTCCCAGGCAATCACCCTGCGGGACTATATCAAATCGGTGGATCCTCACGCATTCATTATTATTAATAATACCAGTAATATTATCGGAAAAGGATTTCGCGAATGTCTGTAATAAAACAGAAAACAGGAGTATCATAAGTACAAACTCCGATTTCGGCATGCTCCAAATCAGAATATCCAACAACGGGCGGGAGAGATTCCTGCCCTTTCCATGTTCCGAAATATTTCACTTGAGCTTCTTTTTGTGCCCAAAGTCTTGTAAATTCCCGATCCTGCAGTTCGGGAGCTAAAGAATGCAGCCGTCCCGCCTCCTCTTTGGAAAAACAACGGTCTGAAACACGGGCATTATATTCCGAAATCACCTGAATATCCGCTCCTATCTCCCCGTCACTCAAAGCACAAAGCACCCACTCCTCAGAATGAGATAAACTAAAAAACAACTCTGAATGGTTAGCAAAAAAAGGTTTGCCGTTTTGGTCTGTCACATATTCCATTTCTTTTTCACATAACCCTCGTTTGCTCAGCGCATAATCCAATACAACCCCTGCACCAAGACGCTGGTATTTTGCAAGGGGACTTTTGGCATGATTCACTTTTTTCCTTCGGAAGGAAGACAGTATTCCCATTCCCTGTAAAAACAACTCATGATGAGAGAAACAGCTGCAATTGCAAAAAAACACTTCTGTCATAAACCTCACTCCTCTTTTGAATAACATTCGACCTTTTCATAAAAAAACCCTTTCTTTTCGTAAAAATATTGTTTTTTTCAAAACAATCTGTTATAATGTTAGTATTCCCTTTCAGAAAGGAAGAAACATATGAAAGAAAAAATTTATGAAATTCCGGTCAATGAAGCCTTTGATCAGGATTGTGAATGTCCTATTTGTGTATTGGAACGGGATCTGGAAAAAAACACAGTGGAATTTGTATTGGGTCCCGCTATGATGGAGCCTGATTTTCGGATTCAGACCAACAAAAAGGGGTTCTGCCCTCATCATTACCGTTTGCTGTTTGGAGCACAAAACAAGCTTCCTTTGGCATTGGTGCTGGATACTCACATGGACACCTTAAACGAAATCTTAAACAAAACCACCCTTCTTTCCAAAGCACCTCAGGCAGAGGCAATCAAAAAGGAACTGGAACAGACAGAAAAAACTTGTGCCGCCTGTGATAAAATCGAGTTTGTCATGGAGAAGTACATGGATGTGATTTTCTATATGTGGAAGAAAAATCCTGAATTTTCTGAAAAATTCAACAATTGTAAGGGTTTTTGTCTGCCACATTTCAATCGATTATTAAAAGAATCTGCTCAATTTCTGTCCAAAAAAGAGGCAGTTGAATTTTGCAATCAAATCATTACCGTAGAAAAAAGAGAAATGGCAAGAATCAAAGAAGAAATTCATTGGTTTACTCAAAAATTTGATTACAAAAACGAATCTCTTCCCTGGGGAAATTCCAAGGACGCGCCAATCAGAACGGTAGAAAAGCTTCGTGGATTTTTGGAATAATTCTTCCATTATCACTATGATGGGATCAATAAAGGTGGCAAATGCATCGGCACTTCCCACCCATCCTTTCATATATAAATA
>JAZQHN010000265.1:0-2522 GCA_045540615.1 Clostridia bacterium | reverse complement strand
CTGTTTCTCTTACAATAGGCACCGTCCCATATCTCATGGCAATGAGCTGAGACAATCCGCAAGGCTCGCTTTTGGAGGGCATTAGGAACAAATCTGCTCCTGCATACACCTGGCTGGCAAGCTTGGAATCAAACAAAATATTGGCAGAAACTCTGCCCGGATACTGATATTCCATAAATCGGAAGCAATCTTCAAAACGGGATTCCCCTGTTCCGATGACCACAAATTGAATGTCCATGCTCATCAGCTGATTTGTCATATACTCCACCAATTCCAAACCCTTGTGGGAAACAAGGCGGGAAATCATGGCAACAATGGGAACATCCTCTCTGATCTCCAAACCCAGTTGTTCCTGCAAATACCGTTTGTTTGCAGCTTTTCCCTCTAAATCGGTTGGACCATAATTCAAAAACAGCTTTCCGTCCTTTTTGGGATTAAAAATTTCCGTATCAATTCCGTTGGTAATACCGCACAGCTTATACTGATTTTCCCGTAAAATCCCGTCCAATCCATGACTGAAATAAGCATGCAAAATCTCATGAGCATAGGTTTTAGACACGGTGGTCAGTTTGTCTGCTGTGACAATGGCACCCTTCATCAGATTCAAGCAATCTCCGAAATGCAGAACATTATTCCATTCCTCACCCAATCCCAAAATCTCATGGCAAAAGGAATCAGGCATTTTTCCCTGATATTCAATATTGTGAATGGTGAATACTGTCTTAATATTCTGATATTGACCGTACCTATAATTCGCCTTCAAAAAGACGGGAATCAACGCGGTCTGCCAATCATGGCAATGAATGATGTCGGGATAATAATTCAAATGCTGCAAGCTTTCCAAAACAGCTTTTGAAAAGAAAGCATATCGTTCTCCGTCATCATAATCACCATACATACCGTCACGGTTAAAGTAATATTCATTATCAATAAAATAATAGGTCAGCTTTCTGGATTTGGAAACCGCCTTAAACACACCTGTATACACCTGTCTCCAGGAAAGCATGGTAGCAAAAGAGGTTACATACTCCGTTTGAAATTCCGAACCGAATTTAATTGACTTGTAATAGGGAAGAATAACGGTAATTTCCACATCCTTCCGTTTAGATAATTCCACAGGAAGTCCTTGAATCACATCTCCCAAACCTCCTGATTTTACGTAAGGCGCTCCTTCGCTCGCTACAAATAATACTTTCATACTGTTTTCGCCTTTCCGACCCGAAACTGCGGATCTATTTTACTGTTTCACCCTTTTTGATGACAATGGGCGAGTTACTTGCACCCTTTAATTCCACACCATCACAAAGAGTAACATCCTTGTCTGTAATCACACTATCAATCTGACAGTTTCTTCCAATTTCTGTTCCCTGCATAACTACACAGTTTTTCACAACTGCACCCTTTCTTACCTTTACATCACGGAACAGAACAGAATTTTCTACCCTACCTTCTATACGGCATCCATCTGCAATAATACAATCGTTCACCTGAGATTCCTCCCCGTAAAAGCTGGGAATTTCATCCCTTACTTTGGTATAGATAGGACGGTCATTACGGAAGATATCTTTTCTGACTTTTTCCTCTGCTAAACGTAAATTATTTTGATAAAAAACGGGAACACTGTCATTCCGAAGAACCTCACCGTCAAATTCAGATACATGGATGCTGAGCTGTCCCATTTTGAAGCATCGCAGCATAAACTCCCGTTCAAAATGATGCAAATCACGGGCAACCGAGGTTTTGATGACCTCGATTAACTGCTCTCTTTTCATAAGGAACATTCCCATGCCAACCATTTCGTCTCCATTTCCCTCCAGATTCACCGCCATATCTGTTACGGTTCCCTTTTCGTCTGTTTTTAGAATCAAATCATGGGAAATTCCTCTATCTTCTTCGCGGAAGGAGTGACCAACCACCGTAATATCACAGCCTGAACGGATATGTTCTTCCAAAACAGGCTCGTAATCAATATTACAAATAGTAGTGGAATCAGACAGCAGCACATATTCCTCCTGACGCTTGGACAAAAAATTCAGGGCAACATGAAGTGCTTCCAGCTTTCCACGGTAAATCCCCGCCTGTCCCGTTACAAAGGGAGGTAATAAATATATTCCTCCGTTTTTACTGTTCACATCCCACTCTGCACAGGAACCCAAATGGTCCATAAGAGACTGATAATTATATTTAGTAATAATCCCGATCTGTGAAATTCCCGAGTTTACCATATTGGACAAAACAAAATCTATCTGACGGTACCGTCCTCCGAAGGGAAGAGAAGCAACCGTTCTGTTGTAGGTTAATTCTGATAGCGCGTTATCGTAAATATTAGAAAAAATAATACCAACCATTTCCATTGCTTTGTTCTTCCTTTCTTAGTAAATTTCATTGACTCCTACCGTCTGGTTTTGTTCTACTACCCGCTCTTTTCCGACTACCGCAATTCCCCAATCCTTGGGACTGTAATACTCTTTCAAATCTCCTACCTTTGCGTTAATGCCGATTTGAGCATTTTCCCCTACAAT
>JAZQHN010000264.1:0-5831 GCA_045540615.1 Clostridia bacterium | reverse complement strand
CAGAACCATAGGGATATTTTGGTTCAAGCTAAATTTTGCAACAAGTTGCAAAGCGAAATTAGCTAAAAAAAAGACATTATTCAAATGCGAATAATGTCTTTTTTCCTGGCACCCTCTACGTGAATCGAACACGTGACTAACCCTTAGGAGGGGTTCGTTATATCCACTTAACTAAGAGGGCATTTTAATTATTTACTTTTGTTTATTTCAGCCGAAATTCTTCAAAATCATTCTTTCTAATTTTCTTTTCAAACGGAAAAACCATGTTTTTCTATCCTCTAAAGGAGAAACCATAATTGTCAGTAAATGCAACCGATTTCCCGCGAGCACATCTGTAAAAATCTGATCTCCTACCATAGCGATTTCATTTGGTTCAAACCCCATTATTTTTACTGCTCTTTTCAAAACTTTTACCCTTGGTTTTTGTGCATTCGGATAAATAGAAATTTGCATATCTTTGTTAAATTCTGAAACCCGATCTCTGGGACTATTTGATACCAAAGCCATAGCAATGCCGTTTTTCTTCAGAAAATTAATATGAGATATTATTTTCTCATCAGGACCATTCATGTGCCGAGGTGCCAAAGTTTCATCTAAATCAAAAACAATCCCTTTGATGCCGTATTGGGATAAAAAATCCAGTGTCAGTTCGGTAATATGATTTAATATTAAATCAGGATACAGCATGAAATTCAACCTTTCTGAATATGTTATATAAAAAGGAGAGTGATATTTTGCAGTGGTTTCTATATTCAAATTTACAGTTACCTCAATCTCACAATGTTACAATCCGACCATTGAACAAATTAAATCAAGAAACAGAATTATTCCCCTTGCCTCAAAACAATTGCTATCCTGTTTTACCCGGCAATTTACTTCTTCCCTTTTGCAAAAAAACAAAAAAAAGACCCGCTTTTATGATACAAAGTGCTGACTATCCTCTTTGGAATAATGCTCCCGTTTTTTTAAGTGAACAAGAAGCATTGGAGCTTGCAATAAAACAAAAATCAAAGCTGTTTCACGATATTGTCTCAGAATCTTCCTACTTTTGTTATATGACCCAAACACAGCACATTGTCTGGGTGGAAGATGGCTTTCACCTTCAAAAAAAAATACACATGTTACAAAGAGCGGGAATCAAGGAAATTGCATTTCCTGTCTGTGAACGTAATTTGGACACCATCACAATGTTGCTTCAGTTATCAAAACAGATAAGGAAGACGATTTTCTAAAAATTGAGAGGCGTTGTCATCCATAACATCTAACCATTCACTGCCAAACTTTTTTTGTATTATTTCTTTTGCCATTGCTATTCTGGGAGCACGTTCTCCCATGTTATGCATATCAGATCCTATCAACATGGGTCGGTTTAATTTCATTATTTTTTTTATATTTTTTCTGCTCCGCCAGTTCAAAAATGCATCTGCATTCAGTTGGATTGCAACCTCCATGGAAAGAAGTGTTTCCATACGTTCAAATTGTTTAAACATTGCATGATACCGATCCACATGAGCAATCACCGGAATCAGCTTTCGTTTTGCACGGATACTGTACACTTCATCAACCAGCCATGGTTGCCAGATTCCAAAAGGCATCTCCAGCAAAATAACACTTGTTCCTTCCAAACAAAGCTTTTCCAAGCCCTCCATTTCAGAAATATGACCGTCCAAGTAAACTTCGCATCCGAGATAAATTTGCGGAATATCTTCATCGTGAACAAAAGACATCAATTTTTTATATGATTTTTCTCTTTTTTCTAAAAATTGATCTACTGTAGTTTCATCATAATAAAAATGGGGCGTTGCTATTATTTTAGAAACGCCCTGTTTTTTTGATTCATACAGCATTTCCAATGATGTTTCCACAGAATTTGCCCCGTCATCCATTTCAGGCAAAACATGACTATGAAAATCGATCACTGAAAATCACCTCTTATTTCTTTTCTTTTTTTACATTTTTAGAAGCAGACTTCCCTGCATCTTCTGAAAGATTTTTCTCATCCTTATATTCTCTGTAATCAGATGCTTTATAAGTATAATAGCGATGATAACGATAATAAGAGTATTTACCATAACCGTATCCATACCGTCTGCGGTATCTGTATTTATACCGATAATTTGCATTTTGCTCTTCCGCATCGTTCATCATGAATCCTACTACTTCTGCATCTGCAAAAGTCAAAGAAGAAAATGCTTTTTTCAAAGCTTCATGTGCAGTATACTTTTGTCTTGCAACCAACAAAACACCGTCAACCAATTTGCTGACAATAATACCGTCAGTTACAACGTTAACAGGCGGTGTATCAATAAAGATATAGTCATACTGCTCAGATAATTTTTCCAATCCTTCCTTCAGTAAGGGTGAAGAAAGCAATTCAGCCGGATTTGGAGGAACAGAACCTGCGGTAATACAATCCATTCCCCAACGCTTTGATTTGGAAATACATGCTTCCAACTCACAAAAACCGCCTAAATAATTAGCAAGTCCGTTTTCATTATCCAATTCTGCATATTTATGAACCCTAGGTTTACGAAGGTCAGCATCAATAACCAAAACCTTTACATTTGTCATCGCAAAAGTAATGGCTAAATTCAAAGTTGTTGTTGTTTTTCCTTCCCCGGGAATCGCACTGGTTACTGCAACAATATTACAGCCTTCCTTCTTTCTCAAAGCAAAAAGAATATTGGTTCTTGCAGTTTTATATGCTTCTGTAATCCGATAGTTTGACTGGTCACTTACCAATTTTTTACTGGGATCCATTTGGGGTTGTTGCACGTTCTTTTTTGGTTTTGTCAATAAAATGGGCCACTTTGAAAACTTAAAAGTATCCTTCTTGCTTTCTGCGTCTTTATTCACTTTTGCTTCAATGTTTGTTTCCTTTTTCATTGGTCATCCCCCTTTCAGATCCTATTTAGTCAAGTCAGGAATAACACCCAACACAGGAATATCGTATTTTTCGCTTAATTCATCTTCATCTTTTACCGTTGTATCAAACATTTCAAGAATATAAACCGCCAAGGCAGCTAAAATGATTCCTGCTATGAAGCCAATCAACGTATTTCTCTTCACGTTAGGAGAAGTTGGAAAAGTAGGCAAGCTAGCATTATCAATAATCTCAACCGAACCTGCCTTTACGACTCTCATGATTTCTTCGGGTGCACTATTTAACACTTCCTGAACAACCTCACGTGCTAATTCAGGATTTTTGCTGACTGCATTCACACGTAAAATTTCTGTTTCTCCCACACCGCTCATAGCTAACATTGCTTTGATCTGAGATGCAGAAACTCTTGAATTCAACCGTTTTGAAATAGTCTGACAAAAAGTATCGCTTTTCAGAATTTCAGAATAGGTATTAACCAACTGAACAGAAAGGGTATATTCCGATGCAGTATAGGTATGAAGCTGATTTTCACGGTTATTTACAACATATAAGGTTCCGCTGGAGGTATAAGTCGGATCAATCAGATAAGCAGAATACGCGTAAGTCAACAAACCAACAATCAAACCGCTGATTAAGATAATCCACCAACGCTTTAAAAAGATATTTAGTATCTCACTTAAATTAATATTTTGTTCTTCCATAATGAAACTCCTCTCAATTGCCCATTGCATAAAAGCAAAGGCTTATGCTAAAAACGAGCACAAGCCTTTTGCGTTTTACCGGAATTTTCTTTTTCTGGCCGCCTCAGATTTCTTTTTACGCTTTACACTGGGTTTTTCATAATGTTCTCTTTTGCGTATTTCAGAAAGAACACCGGCTTTAGCGCATTGTCTTTTAAAACGTCTCAGTGCGCTATCCAAAGATTCATTATCTTTAAGTCTGATTTCAGACATATCGTTTCCCTCCCTCCGTTACCGGGTACTGCTAATCGGTATCCAGAGTCTTGTATCAAAATACCAATCACAGATTATTATACAACAAATCTACCCTGTTTGTCAAGACAGTATCCGAAAAAAATCAAAAAACTTTTTTATTTTTTTAAAAAATATTTTATTTTTCTTAATTCAACCCGGAGGCCACCCTAAATTTCTTCCTCCTAACAGGTGGAAATGAAGATGTCCTACCGTCTGTCCACCATCTACACCGCAATTGTTTACAATACGGTATCCGTTTTCTGCAATTCCCAAATTTTTGGCAACAACTGCTGCCGCTTCAAAAATCTTCGCAACTACAAATGAATTTTCTTCGTTCAATTCATTGGCAGAAGAAATATGTGTTTTCGGAATTAACAAAACATGAACCGGTGCCTCTGGATTAATATCCTCAAAACAATAGACCCATTCGTTTTCATACACTTTTTGGGAAGGAATTTCCCCATTTGCAATTTTACAAAATAAGCAATCTGACATTGCTGTCCCTCCTTATAATTGCTGTGCCAGCAAATCCTTTGCAGCATTCAAAGCATCATCAATCTTTTCAGGAAGTTTTGCCCCTGCCTGAGCAGATTCGGGCTTACCACCACCGGAACCGCCTGCAATGCCGGCAACTTCTTTTACTAGCTTACCGGAATGAGCCCCCAAAGAAAGTGCGTCTTTCGTTGCACAAACCATAAAGTTTACTCTTTCGTTTTCAGCTGCCAAAACCATCACATAAGCACCCTGTACTTTATCACGAAGCAAGTCTGCATACTGGCGGAGTCCGTTCATATCACCCTTCATTTTATAAGTAATGAGTTTCACTCCCTTTACATCAATTGCAGAATCAATGACAGAATCCATGGTACCTTGGGCAAGCTTGGACTGTAAGCTTTCGTTTTCCTTTTTCAATGCTTTTAACTGAGCATTCAATTCTTCGATTTTTGCTACAGCATCTGCGGGAGAAGTTTTCAAAGCTGCACCGATATTTTGTTCAAACCGATTGAGTGTTTCTAGTTTTTCTAATACAGCACTTCCGGTGATTGCTTCAATTCTTCTTACCCCTGCTGCAACACCGCTTTCGGAAACAATCTGGAACAGAGCCGCCTGACTGGTGTTTTCCAAGTGACATCCACCACAAAACTCTGTGCTCTTATCCCCCATTTTAACAACACGAACCACATCACCGTATTTTTCACCAAAGAGTGCTGTAGCACCTGTTTCTTTCGCTTCTTCGATTCCCATTTCACGAACCACTACAGGAAGAGCTTCCAGAATCATTTCGTTCACAAGCTGTTCCGTTTTTGCAATTTCTTCAGAAGTCATTGCAGTAAAGTGAGAAAAGTCAAAACGGAGTCTGTCAGGCATTACATATGAACCAGCCTGAGCAACATGACTTCCTAACACCTGCTTTAATGCCGCTTGTAACAGGTGAGTTGCAGAGTGATTTCTTGCAGTTGCCATACGCCATTTTTCACAAACCTGCAATTCTAATGCATCTCCCACTTTGACAGAACCTGATTTCAGTTCACAGGTATGGAGATATTTTCCATTCTGCTTTTTACAATCAAGAACGCCAATTTCACAGGAAGCATTCTTCATAAAACCACGGTCTCCTACCTGACCGCCGCTTTCACCGTAAAATACGGTTTTATCTGTCATCATCACAAACTGACCGTTTGTAATTTCCTGTTTTCCTTCTCCGTCAGCAAAGAGCAAGGTAACGGTTGCCTCACAGCTCAGGTTTTCATAACCGATAAATTCATTTTCAAGAGGCTTTGCAAGCTGAGTTAAGGCATCTTCCTTCCAGCCGGCAGTTTCCATATCTCCTCTGGCACACTGAATGCGAAACAGAAACTTATCCTTATCAACTGCCTTACAGTAATATCTATTAGCAATATGTCTTATCGCTGAATAATTCATTCTGTGGTAATCCTTTCAAAATTAATACTCTCTTATTTTACATTTTAATG
>JAZQHN010000263.1:0-3510 GCA_045540615.1 Clostridia bacterium | reverse complement strand
ATTTTCCGTTTTCTTTAAAAATCCCATAAAGCTGAAACGGAGGTTTTTCAACAGAATAAAATTTAATATCCTTTTTTTCTATTTGTGTTTCTACTTTAAAATTGCTGTCATAATTGGAGATGTTTGACATTATTCTTACCTCTTTTCAAGAAACTAGTTTGAATCTTCTTTTTAATTTCATTATATTATAAAAAGAAATAAATGACAATTCCTTTTCGTAGGATTAATAAGAATTATCTGTAGGTTTACAAGGTGAGTCCATCTGCGATTGTTCCGTTACCCAAACCAATCTCATAAACCCTCACAACACTTCTTAACTCATCCATTGCCAGAATCATACACGGCATTTCCTATTCTTTTTTGCTTCGTTCCCTTCTTAATTGAGAAGGAAGCCTTCCTGTTTGTTTTTTAAAAATTTTAGTGAAATAGGATACATCATCAAATCCGCATTCAGAAGCGATTTCAGAAATTGCCAGTTGCGAACTCTGCAACAGCCGTTCTGCTTCCTGGCATCGCAAATACCGCAAATATTCATTAATCGTATATCCGGTAATCTTTTTAAATTCCCGACAAAAATAAAACCGACTGAAGCCTTCCGCCTCTGCAACATCCTCTAAAGACAACATTTCACGAAAATGATTTTTCATGTATCGGATTCCCATTTTTACCATTTCGCTTTTTTTCTCACCTCTGCTTTCGGAAGAAAAATCACGCTCCAATAAAGAAATAAGTGCACCGATTTCTCCCTTTACCACCCCTTGGTAATAGGGCTTTTTCTCTCTCATTTCCTCGACAATCCGTTCGAATCGTCGATTAATATCCTCAGAACAAACAAATTCACAAAACTCTTTATGTTCAACAAACAATCCGAACTGTTCCAACATATCCGAGGAAACAATCAAGCAATAATATACCACAGATTTTCCAGAAACCATCTTTGTATAATGAAGATTTCCGGAATTCACCACCGTCAGTCCACCCTTTTTCAAGGGAACGGAACGGGAATCAATCACTGCTTCCCCTTCACCATGAATACAGTACAGCAATTCAATATTTTCATGCCAGTGGGGATACAAACCAGAATTGGGACCGATAAAATCCAGATGAAAAATGACCGGTAACTCCTTTTGTTGGAATTGATGTTGTTCATATTTTTCCATAACACACCTCAAAAAAAGCACGATATTACCAAAAATTAAGCAAGATTTTCCTTGCAATTTTTATTATAATATATTATAATAACCTTGTAAAGAGAAATTTTAAAAAAATATTATTTTTTATAAAAAGAAAGGATGGTAATTTATATGAAGCAATTTCCCATTGGCGTAATGATGGAATCCTTCCGTACCGATTATAAAACCGCATTAAAAACCGCGGCTGATATGGGTGCAAAAGGTGTTCAGATTTACGCAAGAGGACAATTCGCGATGGAGGAAATCACAAAGGACAAAACCCGCGAATTAAAAGAGGTATTGGAAGGAAACGGATTGATTGTTTCTGCCGTTTGCGGTGACTTAGGCCACGGATTCGGCAACGCTGAATTAAATCCGGCTCTCATCGATACCTCCAAAAAAATCATGGAATGGGCAGCAGAACTTGGTACCAATATTGTAACAACTCATATTGGTGTTGTTCCTGTAGATTCTACTCATCCCCGTTATGCAATCATGCAGGAAGCATGCGGAACCTTGTGCCGTTATGCAGACAATATGGAAGCTCACTTCGCCATTGAAACAGGTCCCGAAACTGCAGAAGTGCTGAAAAACTTCTTGGATTCTCTGGGCGGAAAAGGAGTTGCAGTAAACTTAGACCCTGCAAACTTAGTTATGGTAACAGGCGATGATCCCGTAAAAGCCGTACATACCCTGAAAGATTATATTGTTCATACTCATGCAAAAGACGGCGTAAAACTTCTGGATAAAGCCCCTGAAGTTATTTATGGATTGGAAGAAGATAAAATGCTTCAGGATAAAGCATTTTTGGAAGTACCCCTTGGTGAAGGCTCTGTTGACTTCCCTAACTACTTAAAAGCATTGGAAGAAATCGGCTACAACGGATTTTTGACCATTGAACGTGAAGTAGGCGAAAATCCTCAAGCTGACATTCAAAAAGCTTTTGACTTTTTAACCAATTTGATGAAATAAGAAAGGATGAAAGAAAAATGGTAAAATTAGCAATGATCGGTGCGGGCAATATTGCTCAAACCCACGTTAATGCTTACATGAAAAACCCCAATGTAGAAATCGTTGCAGTATGTGATCTCAACGAAGAAAAATTAAATAAATTTGCAGACAAATATGATATCAAAAACCGCTATACTTCTGTTGAAGAGATGCTGGCAAATGAAAAAGATTTGGATGCAGCTGATGTTTGCGTATGGAATGTAAACCATGCCCAATGCTCTATCGCAGCATTAAACGCAGGGCTGAATGTTCTGTGCGAAAAACCTATGGCATACAGTGCACAGCAAGCGGAAGACATGCTTGCTGCCGCTAAGAAAAACAACAAACTTCTGATGATTGGTTTTGTAAAACGTTTTGGTGATGATACCAAAGTAACAAAAGACTTTATCGATCAGGGATACTTTGGAGATATTTATTATTCCAAAGCTACCTATCTCCGTCGTCACGGAAACCCCGGCGGCTGGTTCTCCAACAAAGCTCTGTCCGGTGGCGGACCTGTTATTGACTTGGGTGTTCACGTAATCGACCACACAAGATTCTTAATGGGCAATCCCAAACCCGTTTCCGTTTATGCAGCAACCTTTGATATGCTGAAAAACCGTCCTCATCTGAAAACAGATGTGAGTTGGAAGCCTGCTGAAGCAAAGGCTGACGACATCTGTGATGTTGAAGATCTGGCAATTGCGATGATTCGTTACGACAACGGTGCAGTTACTTTGCTTGAAACCAGCTACAGCTTAAATGATGAAGGAATCACTTCCAGTCAATTGTTCGGTACCAAGGGCGGTGCCTCTTTGGTTGGAGATCCCAAATACTATATGGAAATGAACGATTTCATGGTTGACGTTACACCACAAGTAAAAAACCTGAAAGCAGGCAAGCCTATGTTTGAAGCTGAAATGGATCATTTTATTGATTGTGTAGAAAATGGTACTACCTGTATCGCTCCTGCCGAAGACGGTGTTACCATTATGAAAATTTTGGATGCAATCTACGAATCTGCAAAAACAGGGCACGAAGTCATTCTGTAATTTTGTATCAGGAAGGATGTATCAATTATGATGAAATTAGCAGTAAGCTCCTACTCTTTTACTCAAGCGGTAAGAGCTGGAAAAATGACCGTAGAGGACACCGTTGTAAAAGCAAAGGAAATGGGGTTTGAAGGAATTGAATTCACGGAATTAAAGCCCTGTGAAGCTCCGACCTTAGAGCAACAATTGGAAATGGCAAAAAGAATCCGTAAAAAAGCAGAAGAAATTGGAATCACCGTTACCAACTATGCCATTCCTGCACAAATGTATCAGGAAACAGAAGAAGAATCTGCAGC
>JAZQHN010000262.1:0-4346 GCA_045540615.1 Clostridia bacterium | reverse complement strand
TACCAATCTTCATTTTCATTCTCCTCTCATTGCCCACAGAAAACCTCTTCTCATCATTTCTCTTGCCTGAGGAATGTCAAAGATTGCTCTGACATGGCCTAAACTGTTATAATATACTTTTCCTTTTCCCCACATTTTGGTATAAACAACGGGCAACACCGTTTTTCCGTTTGCCTGATGAGGTCCGGGGAAGTCGGTAAGCGTAGTGGTTGCATGTACCTTCACTGCAGGGTCTACGTGAATATAATATTGCTCACTGGTTACATCAAAATCTTCCAAACCTGCTACCAGTGGGGAATCACTTGCGATATTAACACGGTAAGTTACCTCTGAATTTCCGGGATGAGCCACCCACTGACTGCCTGTCACAAACTGCCAACGGGTATCATTGCGGAAGGCATCGCACATACCGCCGTGACAGCCTGCCATTCCAACCCCCGATTCGACTGCTTTCATAATATTATCGATTGCACCCTGAGGAAGACCTTCCCCCATGGTCCAAATAGGAATCAGCAAATCATATTGGGTCAAATCCTCCAAAAATGTTTCCAATTTGTCAGAACGGGTCACCTCCACCCCTTCTTCGGTCAAAATTTGTTCAAATAATTCAGATACCTCTACAGGCTCATGTCCTGTCCAGCCGCCGTACACAATCAATGCTTTTTTCATGATTATGCCACCTTTCTTTTTTTATTTACAGCTATACTATACCATAATACATCTTGACATTCAATACCGATTATAGTATAATAATAGTCAAAAATAGTCTTTTTGGAAGGTATTATTATGTTTTTTGAATCAATTCATTCTATAGACGATAAGGAATTTTCCTTGCGTTTTGGTCAAAATTTAAATTATCCTCCTCATTTGCATCTTGCCTTTGAGTTTTTTTGCGTGACTGAGGGACAAACAAAGGTCACCGTTGATCAGGTGGATTATGATTTGAAAAAGGGGCAAGCGGTTCTGATTTTTCCCTACCAGGTTCATTCCTACGAAGTGATAGAACACACCTTCTTTGTCGGTTCCATTTTTTCTCCCTGGCTGGTTCCGCAGTTTTATCAATCCATTCAAACCAAGCATCCCTTTTCCAATCTGTTTTTTTACGATAAAAAGATAGAACCGCCAACAAACATTTATCAGCAAAAAGGGTTGCTTTACGACATCTGCGGACAATTCCACCAAACAGCCCGATACGAATCATTTGACAGCAAAAAAACGGACCTGACAACCCGGCTGTTGTTATACATTACCGAGCACTACAAGTCCGAATGTTTATTAAAAGATGTTGCCAAAGAAATTGGCTATGATTACGTGTATTTATCCAAGTTTTTCAAAAAGAGTACCGGAGTTCCCTTTCATGCCTATGTGAACAACATGCGTCTGCAGGAAGGAATCCGTATGTTAAGCTCCACCAATCTGCCCGTCAATCAAATTGCAGAAGAATGCGGTTTTGCCTCTGTCAGAACCTTTCATCGGGAATTCAGACAGTTTACCTCTCTTTCCCCTACCGAATACAGAAAAACACATACCCGATAACTCTTACTGCTTTTGTAAGGGCAGAGAAAAGGTAAAAACAGTTCCTTCCTCTTCGTTGCTGATAACCGAAATTCCTTCTCCGTGCTTGGCTAAAATCGCCTTCACAATATGAAGTCCCAAGCCTGTTCCGTCCTTGTTCACACCTCTGGATTGGTCTCCTTTGTAAAAACGGTCAAAAATATGAGCTTGTGCCTCTTTGGGAATCAATTCCCCACGATTGGAAACCTGAATTTTCACCTTATTTCCTTCTTCTTTCACACAAATTCCAATATCCCCTTTTTCATGGGTAAACTTTACTGCATTATCCAAAAGATTGGTGACGACACGGGAAATAGCATCCTGATCCGCCTTAACCCATTCCGTTTCCTTGCAAAATTCTACCGAAACATCTATCTGTTTTTCTGTAATTCTGCTTTCCATTCCAATCAGAACAAGCCGAATCAATTCATTAATATCAAATACCGTCTGATGCAATTCTTCCTTGCTGTTTCGTTCCATATACAGCAAATCATTGACAAGACGGGTCATTCGTTTCACCTCTGCTAAAACAATACGCAAATACCGATCTCTGTTTTCTGGTGGAACGGTACCGTCCAACAGTCCTTCCGCAAACCCTCCGATTGTGGTCAAAGGGGAACGAAGTTCATGAGACACATTGGCAACAAAGGAACGACGATTTTGCTCCAATTCCTCCAAAGACTTTGCCATATGATTAAATGCCGATGCCAATTCATCCATTTCCTCATCACCATAATGAGAAACGCGTGCATCAAAATTTCCTTTTGCAAATTCTCCTGCTGCTTTTTTCATCATTCTGACAGGTCTTGAAATTCGCTGAGAAATATAAAAAGCTATTAAGAAAGAAACAGCAAGAGAAATGATCACAGAAATCAGCAAAATTCTTAATACATTAAGCATCAAAAAATCAATCCGAGGCATGGGCGAAGACAAAAACAAAGCTCCACCCACCTGCCCGCCCAATACAAGGGGCAAAATCAGATTCAGACGTTTTTCCCGAAACAATCCATCCATGGTTCCCCAATGGCGTACTGTTTTTCCTTCCTTGATTTCTTGAGGCAAAGAAAGCTGCGTTCCCAAAACGGGAGTCTGATTCCCTTGAGATGCAAGCATTATACGACCGAAACTATCAGTAATAAAAATAGCACTGTCCAATTGATTCGAATAAGAATTCAAACTTCTTTGAAACAAATCTTTCGTTTCATTACTTCCGTTTTCCAGTAAAAAAACGGTTAAATCTCTGATTTCTTCTGCACTTTTCAACAATGCTTTTTCTTCACTTGCAAAAATATATCTTTGCATCATAATAGTAAGGGAAGTACCTGCAATCAAAGAAAAGACAGCAATAACCAGCAAGGTGCTCAATAGTATTTTCGAAAAAATTCCCTTTGGCATTTAACGTTTCACCTCAAATTTATATCCTACACCGTACACCGTTTTCAACTGCCAGCAAGAAGATTCGCCTAATTTTTCACGGATTCGTTTGATATGCACATCTACCGTACGGTCTGCACCATAATAATCATATCCCCAGACATGATTCAAAAGCTGATCTCTTGTAAAAACTTGATTGGGATGAGAACAAAGAAAATACAAAACTTCCAGTTCCTTAGGAGGCACTTCCAGTTTTTTTCCGTTAACTGTCAACTCATAATTAGTCAAATTAACTGAAAGCCCGGGATATACCACCTCTGTTTGCTCTGTACTTGCCGTATGGTCTCCTGTACGTCTTAACACTGCTTTGACTCTTGCAATCAATTCTTTCGGCTCAAATGGCTTTACCATATAATCATCTGCACCCAATTCCAGTCCTAACACCTTATCAAAGGTTTCTCCCTTTGCTGTCAGCATAACAATCGGAATATCACTGACTTTACGAATCTCACGGCACACTGTCAATCCATCAATTTTGGGCAACATCAAATCCAATACCACCAATGAAGGTGCTTGCTCTTGAAATAATCGGATTGCCTCTTCTCCATCGAATGCACAGGTTACTTCATAACCCTCTTTCTCCAAATACATTCTAATCAATTCATTAATATTCAAATCATCGTCCACAACTAAAATTTTGGTCTGTTGATTCATTTTTTTCGCCTCTGTTATAAAATTTTCTCATATTTATTTTTATTATATCATTCCTTCCCCTATTTTGTCAATCCACATCTCTTTTTCTGATGAATCACAAAATATAAAAAAGCAAAAATAATTGCAAAAAAAAAAATTGACAAGTACTGCATTTTATGGTATAGTGTTTCTTGCCGCATATCACCAACGGAGCTTCTGAAATACAACGTACCAAAATCCGACTTCTGTCTTTGGAATCCTATTTTGATGAAATTATGATTCCGTCCGAATCAGGAATGCAAAAGCACGAGGGGATCAGAATGTATATTTTATTGATGGACAAGAGATTCTTTCCAACAATGACCGAGATGTGTTTTTCACAGATGGAACCCATCCCAACGATTACGGATTTTGGTGTATCGCAAAAGCACTCTATCCCGTATTAAAAAAGTTATTGGAACAATAACAGGAGAGGAATCGGAACAGTATTATGATTACAACTGTACTTTGGGACGTTGACGGAACCCTTCTTAACTTCCAAGAAGCGGAAAAAGCCTCAATTTTTGCTTGTTTTGAGCATTTTGGATTGGGAATTTGTACAGAAGAAATGCTTTCCCGTTACTCTGCTATTAATGCAAAATACTGGAAACAATTAGAGCTGGGCAAATTGGAAAAATCGCAGGTACTAACAAGTAGATTTGAAGAATTTTTCAAAACAGAAGGAA
>JAZQHN010000261.1:0-10506 GCA_045540615.1 Clostridia bacterium | reverse complement strand
TCTACGGTGCAAGACCCTTAAGACGTGCCATTACCTCAGGGGTGGAGGATCTGATTGCAGAAAAGCTGTTGGAACAGGCAATCGGTGAAGGTGATACCATTGTGGTAGATTATCAGGAAAACAAGTTTACTGTTACAAAGCAATAAAAAGCCAAGAGAGAAGGAGTGGTTTACCCCCTCTTTCTCTTTTTATTTTGTTTTATGTATTGTTTTCTGTTTTTATTTTGTTTTTATAAAGGGGTCGCTCTTGAGGTCGCTTTTGCAGTCGCTGTTACGGTCGCTCTTGGTCTCGCTGTTCCATTCGCTTTTGCGGTCGCTTTTCTTCCCTCCTCTAATTCTATTATAGCATAAAAAAGTTGCTATGAATGATCCTCTTTTCCAAAATGGGAAAAGTTCGCAAGATAGTGCAATAAAAAAGTATTTACAAATACAAATGTGCATGATATAATGAAGTCAGAGAATGCATTTCTCAAATATCAACAGAAACGGAGGGCTTTTTATGAAAAAACTGATGAGTGTACTTCTTTGTGTGTTCATGGTGATTCCTGTACTTTCCGTAACGGCAACAGAGCAAATGAAAGAAGGATTCTATACTTACACAGTAGAAAATGGCGAGGCCACGATCGTAGCTTGCGGTCGCTACAGCGCAATGGGTGACATTGTAATCCCCGAAACCTTAGGAGGATATCCTGTGACTGCAATCGGTGCCAGCGCATTTTATAACTGCTTTAAAATTACAAAACTCGATATTCCTGACAGTGTTACAGTCATTGATAATTACGCTTTTAGATATTGTTTCGATTTAACTGAAATCATACTGCCCAAAAACCTGAGCACTATGGGAGTCGGTCTTTTTGATGGCTGTGAAGTTTTAACAAACATAGTCTTTCCTGAAAATATGACCGAAATTCCCCTTTCCGTTTGGAGAGGATATTCCGGCTTAACAACATATACCATTCCGGAAGGTACCACAGAAATAGAAGATTTTATTTTTTCAGGATCGACCAATTTAACAGAAATCACCATACCGAACACCGTTACCTCTATTGGAAAATCCGCTTTCCAAGGATGCAATAGTCTGAAAAAAATTTTTCTTCCGGACAGCATTACTTTTATTGGTGCTTCTGCTTTTGACGGCTGTGAAAATTTGGAGGAGATTGTCATTTCAGACAATGTAACAACAATCGAATATAATGCTTTTCGCGGTTGTAAAAGCTTGAAAAAGATTGTACTTCCCGCAAATTTAACAACGATTGGAAACAACATTTTTAATCAATGCAGCAATTTATCCGAAGTTATTTTACCGGAAACTTTTACCGAAATCCCACAAAGCATGTTTGAAAATTGTACCGGATTAACAAATATTACAATTCCTGACAGCATAATTACAATAAGATCAGAAGCTTTCCGTAACTGCAATAACTTAGAACATGTTTCTATTCCGGACAGTGTTACAACCATCGAAAGTTCTGCTTTTGCAGGATGTAATATTGCAGATATTATCATTCCCGATAGTGTATCTTCGTTAGGAAGCTCTGCTTTTGCTAAATGCAATCAATTAAAAACAATTCAACTTTCAAAAAATGTAACCGTTCTTCCCGACTACATTTTCCAAAACTGCAAAGGTTTAACAAGTTTTACTGTTCCGGACCATATTCAATCCATCGGAAAATATGCCTTTGACGGTTGCGAAAATTTAACAAACCTCACCATCGGCAATCATGTAACTACGATAGAAGAACGTGCTTTTAATAATTGCAAAAGCTTATCGAATATCACCCTACCGGACAGTTTAAACTCGATTGGTGATTATGCATTTTCGCGGTGTACAAGTTTGTCAGAAATCAAAATTCCAAACAGTGTAACCTCTATCGGTGCCTATGCTTTTTATACTTGCGAAAACCTAACTGATGCAGTTTTACCAGATAATATTAAAACAATCCCTGTAGGACTGTTTTCCGACTGCTACAATTTAAAAAATTTTACACTTCCCGATACCGTAACACACATTGAAGGTGGTGCATTTTCATATTGCAAAAATTTAGAAGGAATCCCCTTTTTCCCTAAAGGTATGACGGAACTCTCCCCATCTGTTTATGCCGGCTGTTCTCAAATCAAGCAGGTAACCATTCCCAACCATATTAAAGTATTAAGCGGCGGATTTGAAAAATGTCCTAATTTAGAAACCATCACAATACCGGAAAGTGTTACAGAAATTGATGTGGAAATGGTTTCCGGTTGTAAGAGTCTGAAAAGTATCCATGTCAGCGAAGAGAATCCTCTTTATTCATCCTTGGACGGAGTATTGTTCAATAAAGATAAAACAAGTCTTCACCGATATCCGCCACTAAAAGAAGGAAGCTCTTACACGGCTCCGAAAACGGTACAAATCATTACTTTTAAAGCCTTCAGCAGTGGAATTCTCCCTTCCGGAGGTGAAAATCCATATTTAGAAGAAATTATCCTTCAAGACGGTGTCAAAACAATCGGAGAACATGCTTTTACAGGATGTAAAAACCTAAAAAGAATAGTCATTCCCACCAGTGTTCTATTGATACCAAGAAATGCAATCAACAAAAATGTAGAAATTTTTTATGAAGGTTCCAAGGCACAGTGGGAAAAAGTCCAAAATTTTTCTCCCGCTACTGTTCATCATTTTGCCATTCCTGACATTTCTGTTTTCGTAAACGGACAACAGCTCACCTTTGACCAACCGCCCATTGTAGAAAACGACCGAACTTTGGTACCCTTACGGGCAATCTTTGAGGCGTTGGGAGCAGAAGTGTTGTGGAACGAGGAAACTCAAACAGTTACCTCCAAACGGGATGGTATTACCCTGACTCTCCAAATCGGAAGCAATCAATTATACAAAAACGGGCAGGCAATCACCCTGGATGTTCCGGCAAAAGTCAAAAATGACCGCACCTTAGTGCCCCTCCGAGCCATTGCAGAAAGCTTTGACTGTCAGGTGGAATGGGAGGAAACCACGAAAACAGTAACGGTCAGCTCTCAAATCTAAACAACAATCAATATCCGCCTTCGGAGTAATAAAAAAAGTAGACACTTGGAAAGCCACCAGGTATCTACTTTTATTTTGTGATTTCAACCATCACAGAGTTCTTCTTTTATTCACTTGTAATTACAACAGTAGAGCTATCGCTCTTCCATGTGACTTTTGCACCTAATCCTTCCGCAATGGCGCGGGCAGGGACCAGGGTTCTGTTGTTCACCGAAATGGCGGGAACATCTAAAAAGACGGTAGCTTCGTTCACTCGCATCACATTGCTGCCTAACACAAGCTTTATTGTTGTGCCGTTTTTGGTTCCGGTTACCGTTTTGGTTAATTCGTCCCAGGAAACAGTAGCGCCCAAGGCTTCGAACACGGCACGGACAGGCACCAGAGTTCTGTCACAATAAAGAAGAGGCGGTTGGTCAAAGGAAAGGGACGTACCGTTAACTGTTACACCGATTTCCTCAGGATTCCACCGAGAGGCATTCAGGCGGAAGGTTTTTTCCTTAACCGTACCCTTTTCCCCTTCTGCCACCACTCGCAGCTCCTTGGCTCCCTCTCCAAATTCCAGGTAAGTGCCAAAGGGCATATCCGTGGACTCCCCTGCCCATTTACCGTCAATATAATAGGTCACCTTTTTGGTGGTTTCGCCGTAAATATGAGCATAGGTGAAAATTCCCGTCATACTGTCTATGGCAGAGCCGTCAGTCAGTTCGCGATAGGTATAAGTATTGTTCACGCCCCGTTGCACCATGCGGGGACCCTCCACCGCTTCCAGATAGGCATTTTTCAAGCTGCCCTGAAGGTTATAATCGTTCATTTCTCCCGGCATAAACCGATCAAAATAACACATTCCTTTCAATTGTGGATATACCATAGGCAAATAGGCATAGGCTTCTCTCAGACGCTGAATTGCCCATTCCATGGTGTTTTCTCCCGTCGTGGTACTGCGATGGCTGAAGCCTGATTCGGAAATCAGCACCGGCTTTGTCTGCCCAAATTCCTCAATGATTTCCTTTACTGCCAAAACAGGGTCTGCATTCTTTCCTGATTTATATACCACTTCATAATCCGGATTCATATTTGGGTCACCGGTATGATACAGATTGGAATAGGCAGAAATACCAATCCAGTCCACATAAGCATCCCCGGGGTAAAAATCTTTCAACTTCAGATACCATTTTCCGTCCTGCAAGGGGCTCCAAACCATGGCAACATTGGAATTTCTACCCTTGAAATAGTCAGACACATAACGAAATGCGTCGATAAACAAATCTCCGTCGCTCGGCTCTGACCACTCGTTAAACTCACCGCTGAACCGTAACAATACCTTTACATGAGAATATTGAGAAAAGAGCTCAGACAGCTCCTGCAAGCAAGAGGAATAGTTTCTGATATTCAAAATATCCTCTCTCTGGCGGAGGCAATTCAAGGCATATTCCACCACCAATCCCTTTTCCGATGCCTGCTGCAGCATGAGACGATTCCAGTCAGAGATTGGCTCTCCTAACTCCTGATACACCAAAACCATAGATTCAAAGGGAAGCTCAGAACGGATATCCCCGTCAGAATTGGCTCCGTACAGCACACCGTTTGGATGCTCGTTTTTGGCACCGGAATCCCAATATTCTCCCCCTTCGGTAAAAATACGGATATCGGTTTGATATTGCATCGCCTTTGCACGTGCTACTCTTTGACCGTCAAAGTCATCCTCTCCGCTGTAGGTCAAATATTTTTGAAACATTTGAGACGCTGCATCGTAATTTTCTTGTCTTGCATACGCCTTCCCCACCTCCATCAAGCGGGTTCTGAGCATATTCAGCTTTTCTGCACCTTCCGGGGCAGATTCCATCACACGGATGACCTCCAGACCATTTTTGATTATTTCAGCATCGTCTCCGGATGCCAATGCGTTTGTGTACAAATCATTCCATTTCCACACATCAGACGGGTATGTGTAAGCAAAGCAATTCATTTGAAGCAACAAAAAACAAAGCAAAACTCCAATTGCAATTTTTTTCATGTCCAACCTTCTCCTTTGGATGTAATTTTTACTAAAATTTAAAATTTTACAGCACAAAAAGAGATTGACAAACCAATCTCTTCTTTTCTTATTTGACCATAATAGCCAAGCACCGTTTAGGCTTTATTCAACATCAAAGCCAGCTGAGATTTTTTACGTGCTCCTGCGTTTTTATGGATAATTCCTTTTGCAACAGCCTGATCAATCTTCTTTACAGCCAATTTAAACGTATCATTCTTTACCTGAGCATCATCCTGCTTCAAAGAAGCTTCAAAGCTTTTAATTGCAGTTTTCAGCGCAGATTTTACCATCTGATTTCTCAGGGTTTTGGTTTTGATAACACGAACCTTTCTGATAGCAGACGCTGTATTAGGCATAGGATTCACCTCCCATTTTAGAATCATGCACATAATAGTATACCATAATCATGGTAAAAAAGCAAGCATTATTTTTTAAATTTCTAATTTTTTTTAATAAGGATTGTTAGAGCGCTTATATCCGCCGCTGCGACGGTTGTTATCCGCATTCTTCTTGTAGTCGGAAATTCGTTCCTCGCTGTCGTTTTTAAAGCGAGCCATTTTTTCCTCAAAGGACAAATTCTGGTTGACAGGACGGCTCCAGTCAATTTCGGTGGGACGTGTGCTCCGTTTCCGCTCCGTTTTTTTCTGTTCAGCTCGTTCTTCTTCCAGCACCTTCTTAATAGAAAGGCAAATTTTTCCCTTTTCCTCAGACAACACCTTCACTCGAACCGTCTGATTTTCCTTTAGGTGATCCCGCACTTCCTTGACATAATCCAAGGAAACCTCAGAAATATGTACCAATCCCTGTCTTCCGTCCGGCAAACGGACAAAAGCCCCGAATGCGGTGATTCCTGCAACCTTGCCTTCCACAACACTTCCTACTTTTACTTCTTGCGGCATGTAACACAATTCCCCTTTTAATCAATGTGGCAAAACACAGCTTATCGGGAGGTATCCACAAATACCTGCTCGTCCGGTTTGACAAATCCCAACTTTTGCCGTGCAACCTTTTCAATGTATTCATCAGTATCCATAATATCCATGACATGATTGAGCTCTTCCTGTTCCTGCTGAGCCTGTTCAATTTCGGCAGATACCTGTTTTTCCTCTACAGAAAGGTCATGAAGACGGATCTGCTGCTGAACAAAAATATATCCAACATACAAAAATACTGCCGCCCAAAGCACCTTGGAAAGGGTTCCCTTTTTTCCTTTGGGTTCTTTTTGTTTTTTTGCCATCTTCCCATCCTCCTTGTATCAGAATATAATTATTATACACTAATTTTTTCGTTTTTTCAATAGCAAATTTAAAAAATTTTCGGGGATTTTAAAATTTTTTTCAAATGACGGCGGGTAAACAGGCGTTTTTGCCGTCTTACCGAGGAAATAAATGCCATTTTCTTCCATATTTTTCTTCCCTTCTTTCCCAATTTGGAAAGAGGCACAGCAACCGCACGAAAAGGAACAGACACCATTTTTATTACCACGACCATGACACGAATCAAGCACCGCAAGCATGCCGCCATCCATTTGGCGATATAAGAGCCAAACACCAGAAAATACGCAATCATTCCGGAAAAGAATCCCAAAAAGGCAAACATCCGCAGCTCCCCTCGGTTGGTTAACTTCACAGAAGCAAACACCAAGACTGCACAAATCAGCCAAAACAACAAATCACTCAGGTTCACAGCCAAACCGTTCATGGGAAAAATTTTACGGATTGCCCGAAAAAAATCAAACACTAAGCCAAAGCCGATTCCGCAAAGAAGCATGCCCAAAAATGCCCGTCCCTGCTGTGCCACGTAAATTTCCATCATTGGAACAACCTCGAAAGCAAGCTTCCTGCCGCTTTTTTAGCGGAACGGTCCTCAGAATAGGCAAGAGAATCAATTTCGCCCTGAATACTAATATCTCCTGTTTCCACATTCAGCTTATTGATATGCAAATCTGCTCCCTTAAGGGTGAGAATCCCAAGAGAGGTATAAAGCACCACAGTATGCTCATCAAAGCTGTCCACATCGCTGACACCCGTTACCGTAATCCGTTCTCTTCCCACCAAGGAAATACTTTGTTCTCTGAGTTTTTCTTCCATCAAAAACCGCCTCCGCAAAAAAGATTTTTCTGCTTTATTTTATGAGACGGCTCTCTTTCTTATGACAGGATTGTTTCATACATGGCGGCTGCATCCTCTTTTTTTACATGCTCGCTCACGTTTAGTACCTTGATTTTCATTTGATTGGTACCAAAAGCAATTTCCAGTACATCTCCCGGTTTTACATCGGCAGACGCTTTTGCCACACGGCCGTTTAACATGACCCGTCCTCCGTCACAGGCTTCGTTGGCAACCGTTCTTCTTTTAATAATACGGGACACCTTCAAAAATTTATCAATTCTCATTGGATTCATCCTTTCAACTATCATATTCTTCATCAAAAAATTACAAGTTCCATAATTCCAAATGATTTGCAAAAAGCTTTGCAATATCGGGAGACTCCTTGTTCACATACAAATAAGAACAACGATACACCCCTTCATTGATTTTTAATAATTTTATTTTTTCATCAATTTGCCGATTCCACGAAATGACAGGAAAAAAGGTAACTCCTAACCCCATTTTCAGATATTCGCAGATATAGTAAGGATCGTCGCATTCTATCACAATATCAGGAGTTGCTTCATTCTTTTTAAAGTATCGATCTATACAACTGCGAAGGCTGCTGCCTTTCGGCATACAAATCATAGGCTCTTCTTTGATTTGCTTTAAATTCACAGTATTTTCCGCTGCAAGAGGATGTGTTTTCGGAACACCCAAACAGATTTCCTCTCGAATAAATTCCTGCTGCTCAAACTGACCCGAATGAATAATTCTGTCCGTAATAATCATATCAAATCCGTGATAGGCGGCATAATCCCCGTAATCTTCATGCTTAATGATGAAGGAAACCTCGGGATAATCCCGTTTGAATTTCGCAATCCGATCCGTTACAATCCGCCGATTGGTCAGAATCAGCATTCGAATTTCTCCAAAGGGCATTTGCGACAAATTCAACATCTCAATCTTGGCTTTTTTGATTTCATGGTCTGCTGCATCAATGGCACGCAAAAAAATTTTTCCGTTGGCATTTAATTTCAAGCTGTTAGATGTTCTGTCAAACAGTTTCACACCAAGCTCCTGCTCTAATTTTTTGATTGCCGCAGATACACTGGAAGGGGGCACCATGAATTTTTTTGCCGCATGAGAAATATTCTCCCCTTTCGCAGCATACTGAAAATATTTTAACTGTAATAATTCCATATCATTCACCATTCTTATTATATCAGTCTTTACTATATTTGTCAATATATAGCATCTATATTCATCTTTATTCTTTACAAAATACCAAAAAAATGATATACTAATAAAAAAATTCAGGAGGTATTCACCTATGAAAAAGATTGAAAACATCAGTTATACCACCATGCAACACCCCAGTCAAATCCTCGACCTGTATCTTCCTGATACAGACACCTTCCCTGTTTTCATTTATTTCCACGGAGGCGGAATCGTAAACGGGGATAAGCAGTTCAACTTTTTGTCTGAATTGGTCGAAGAAGGAATCGCCGTAGTTTCGGCAAATTACCGTCTGTATCCGGAAGCTTCTTTTCCGGAATTTATTAAGGATGCGGCGGCAGCAGTTGGCTGGACACATCGGGAATTACCCCAATACGGCACTGTTACCGGAATTTATGTGGGTGGTTCTTCTGCGGGAGGCTATCTGACTCAGATGCTTTGCTTTGATCATAAATATCTGACCATGCAGGGAATTGACCCTGACAGCATTTCCGGTTATATTATGGATGCCGGTCAACCTACCGTCCATTTTAACGTATTGAAGGAACGGGGGCTTGACACAAGACGGGTAATCATTGACGAGGCAGCTCCCATTTATCATATCACCGATACAAGAAAATACCCCCCTATGTACATCATTGTTTCCGATCGGGATATGGAAAATCGTTATGAGCAAACCGTTCTTCTGGTATCTACTTTGAAACATTTCGGTCACGTTGATAATGTGAAATTTCAGGTGATGGAAAACAGCGGACATTGCAGTTATATCGGAGCCTATGACGAAAACGGAAAGAGTATTTTTGCCAACATGATTGACCAATTTATAAAAGAACATACGGAAGGAATTTAACCATGAAAAAAAGTGTTTACTATGCATTTCTTACTGCAATCTTATTTGTCACCTTAGAACCGATCAGCAAGCTGATTGCAAATGATGTAAATCCGTATGCCATTACCTTTTGGCGATTCCTTATCGGCTCCTTCATCTTGATTCCACCGGCAATCATAAAAATCAAGAAAGAGAAAATCCGTCTTTCTTTTAAAGATTATGTCGTTATGACCTTGCTGGGTATTTTATTTATTGGCATCAGCATGGTTTCGTTACAGTTGGCTGTAAAGCAGGCAGATGCACCCTCTTTAATTGCCATTATTTTTTCTTCCAACTCGATTTTTACCATTTTGTTTGCCATTCTGATTTTAAAGGACAGACTGACCCGAAACAAAAGCATTGCACTACTGTGCGGTATTACCGGGGTACTGCTTTGCACCAATTTCAGTTCGGGAACAAATTTAACTTCTGTGGCATTGGGAATTTTTGCGGCACTGACCTTTAGTCTTTACACCGTTCTCAGTCAGAAATTTGTCAAAAAAACAGGAGGCATCGTCCAAAGTGCCATTGTTTTCCTGACAGGAAGCATTGTATTGTTCCTGATCCTGCTGATTGGCGGTGTGAATCTGACCCCTTCCGTTACAGTAAAGGGGCTTTCCATTTTATGCTATCTTGGTTTATTTGTAACAGGAATCGGATATGCATGCTATTTTAAAGCAATTGAAACAGGCGGTCCTATTATGGGTTCCCTTTCCTTTTTTATCAAACCCATTCTGACCCCCTTTGTTACCTGGATCATTAACGGAATCATTCCTGATTTCAAAACATTGCTTGCAGTAGTTTGCATTGTACTCGCCTCTTATTTTGCAGTCAACAAAAAGAAATAAAATTGGGTGAACACTTGAAAAAACCTCGTGTTATGATGACAAACTATTGATAAACATATCAACATGTCGGCAGACTAAAAAATACAAACAACCGCAAGGAACTATTGAATCCTTGCTTTTCGACAATTTAAAGGGTTGTCCTATGATGGGACAACCTTTTAAATTGTCGAAAAGTCGGTCTGTCGCAAGCGGAAAGAAATAAAAACAAGAAAAATGATCTCTTATATGATAATAGAAAACCGCAAGGATTCGATAGTTCCTTGCGGTTGTTTGTATTTTTTAGTCTGCCGACATGTTGATATGTTTATTAATAGTTTGTCATCATAACACGAGGTTTTTTCAAGTGTTCACCCAATTTTATTTCTTTTTGTTGACTGCAAAATAAGAGGCGAGTACAATGCAAACTAC
>JAZQHN010000260.1:0-2112 GCA_045540615.1 Clostridia bacterium | reverse complement strand
GAACCTCTGGCATCCTTGGCAAAGGCATGCGAGTTGGCCGAAAACGGAACTACCATCTATCTGTTGGAAGGTACCTACAAGGTGGAAGGAACTGCGGAGATTAAAGACAAAAAGGATTTGACTATTCGCAATGCAAACGGTGCAAAGGTTACTTTGCTTGCCTCCAATGTCATTGACAAAAGCCTTGTAAAAAAAGTGACTGACACTGCTGTTTTAGACAGAGTCGTAACCAAAGAAGCAAAAAATAATCTGTATGAAGTCAATATGGCAGATGCAGGAATTACTGAATTTGGTTCTATCGGTATGAGAGGATTCGGTTATCCTACGGTTCCTCACGATCCGCAGCTTTTGCTTGACGGTGAAAGCCAGATTTTGGCAAGATATCCTGATGATGATTATATGCTGACAGAGGAAATTATTGATCCCGGTGCAGACCCCAGAAATATGGAAGATATGGATGTCATGAACTATAAAGGAAAAGGCTTTACCATTCGGAGTAATGATGCGAGAATTTCCAAGTGGAAGCAAGCAAAAGATCCGTATGTGTTTGGATATTTCATTCATGACTGGGCAGAAGCAACCCTTTGGTGTACCATTGATTTTGAAAACAAAAATGCAATCACTACCGAATATCCTAGCTATTATGGTCTGGTAAAAGACAGACGCTTCTATTTCTTTAACTTAATGGAAGAAATGAGTATGCCTGGTGAATGGTACTTAGACCGTGAAACAGGGAAGCTGTATGTTTACCTAACCAAAGAATTGAAAGATAAGCAGATGGAATTTGTGACCTTCGGAAGTCCTTTTATCACCATTGACGATTCTGAAAATATTACAGTAAAGGGATTGGACATTCAGAATGGTTTGGACAAGGGGATTACCATTGCAAATTCTAAAAAGGTAACTATTTCTGATTGTAATTTCAATCAAGTCAGCGGATTCGCCATTGAAATGAAGAAGTGCGAAGATTCTCATATTACTTATTGTAATTTCACAAATCTGGGTTCCGGTGGTGTTTCCATGGATTGTGGTGACCGTAAGACGCTGACACCCGGAAACTGTTCTGTTACCAACTGCGAATTTAAAACCATTCAGCTGTCTTTGGTAAACGGCTACCCTGCTGTTTATCTGTGGGGTGTAGGAAACCGTATTGCTCATAACGTAATTTCTGATACCAAAAATATAGCAATCCGTTATGAAGGCAATGAAAACATTATTGAATATAACGAGCTTTATAATGTATGTAACGATTGTTCCGATACCGGTGCCATTTATTCCGGTCGTAACTGGACAACTCGTGGCAACATCGTTCGTTATAATTACATTCATGACATGAAAATGATTGCTACCAATACCGGTATGACCATGAGTGCTGTATACTTAGATGATATGCATTCTTCTACAGAAGTTTATGGTAACGTATTTTATAATATTGAACAGATTTGTCTGTTTGGCGGTGGAAGAAACAATACCTTTGAAAACAACATTATGATTAACTGTTCTCAGGCATTCCGTCTGGACAGCAGAGGTTTGGGTTGGGCAGCTCCCGATGAAAATTCTGAGATTTACAAATATTTGGTGGAAATGCCTTATAAGGAAGGTATCTGGGCAGAAAAATATCCTGAGCTGGTAAATATTTTGGAAGATGAACCCGGTACTCCCAAATATAACAGCATTAAAAACAATGTTCAGTATCAGTCTGCAGGATATCGGATTGACCAGGTTGCAATTGATAATGGTACTTTTGAAAATAACATTGAAATCAGCAACAAGAAAAACTTTGTAGATTTTGCAAACAAGGATTTCACTTTGGCTGAAGATAGCGAAGTATTTACAAAATTACCTGAATTTGAAGCAATTCCCTTTAACGAAATCGGGATTCAGGAAAAGCCTGCTGAAAAGACGGCAGAGGATGTATTGTCCGGTGCAGTTGTATTAAAGCGTGATACTCCCAAAACTTATGTATTCGGAGCTGAAAGCCAAATTGACCCTACAAACAGTGCAGTTGTTCCTTTCACAAAGGATGACAGAACTTTAGTTCCCGTTCGTTTCATTGCAGAATCCTTCGGCAGTGAAGTAACATGGGAGGAAGAAACACAGAAGGTTGGCGTT
>JAZQHN010000259.1:0-2552 GCA_045540615.1 Clostridia bacterium | reverse complement strand
AATACGGTTGCGGGTAGCGGAAACCAATTGTATTTTACAATAGACGAAGAGGAAATCAGAACAGGACGAATTTTCTATCGGGTAACTGCAGGAGGAAAATATGATTATTCCTTCTTGTTTTCCAATCTTATGGACAGTACTTTTTCTGACGGGAAATTAAGCCATAAAAACTTGATTTGTGAGCCTTGGACCATTCATGAAGCAAATATCAAAAAAGTGAAAAAATTCAATACTGAAAAAGAGATTACTGACCTCGAAATAAAAGAAGAGGGAGGAGATGTTATTTTTTCAACTACTCATCCGATTACTTTTTCAGGGAATTGTAAAAAAGTTGTGATGCCGGGGGAATTCTTCTATACGGATCCGGTTTCCCTTTCTTTTGAGAAAAATGAGTATTTTTGCTTGGAAATTACCTTTTCCGGGACAATGCTTCCTTATCACGAAGAAAGTTTGTTACCTATATTTGTGAAACAAGCAAATGGATGGAACTATTGCCGTCAAATGCCGGTTCCCGGGATGATAGGTTGCAGCAGAAAAGTAAAATTAAAAATTGGTTATTTAGGTGATTCCATTACCCAAGGAATCGGTACGCCTTATAATTCCTATCTTCATTGGAATGCGATTCTTTCTGAGATGTTAGGAGAAGAGTATGCTTATTGGAATTTAGGTTTGGGATATGGCAGAGCCAATGATGCTGCATCAGATGGAGCATGGCTTTATAAGGCAAAACAAAATGACGTTGTTGTAGTTTGCTACGGAGTCAATGATTTGTTGCGAGGACGCACAGAAGAACAAATCAAACAGGATTTGAAAACCATTGTTTCTATATTAAAAGAACATGGAATTAAGGTAGTGCTACAGACAATACCTCCTTTTGATTATGAAGGAGAATTGACAAAAAAATGGACGAAAATGAATGAATATATTAAGACTGTACTGTGCAATGAAGTTGATTTGATTTTTGATAATGTGACCTTCCTTGGAGATAAAGAACATCCTCAAAAAGCTCTTTTTGGTGGACACCCCAATGCAGAAGGTTGTAAAATTTGGGCAGAAGAATTTTATCATGTTTTAAAGCCCTTTTTGGAAGAGGTGGAATAGCATATGAAGGTTTTGATGATGTCTGTTTCAACAGGACAGGGGCATCACCAGGCAGCCAAAGCAGCTGTGGCTGCTCTTGAAAGTAAAGGTGTTATTTGCGATACCTTGGATGTGTATGAATATATCAGCCCGGTATATAGTGATTCTCTTTCTAAGGGATATTTGATTTCTACAAAGATTTCTCCCAAAGAATATGGAAGATTATACCGTTGGGCAGAAAAAAACAACAACGGAAATCCTTTTTCCTTAGGGAAATTATTTAATATTATCTTATCCCGTAAGTTGATTGATTTTTTGGAAAAATTTCAGCCTGATGTTATTGTATGTACTCATGTTCTTTCTGCACATTTGGTTACTGTTTTGCAGAAAAAAGGGTATTTGAAGGAGGTTAAAGTGGTAGGAATTGTAACCGATTTTACCCTTCATCCTTTTTGGGAGGATACAAAGATCGATTATTATGTTACTCCTTCTCATCTGATGAATCTGCAATTGGAAAAACGGGGAATTCCTATGTCGAAAGTAGTTCCTATCGGGATTCCTGTCGGAATTGAATTTTCCAAAAAATCAGATAAAACAGAAACTCGAGAACGATTAGGGATAGCGCTTAAAGATACTGTATTGGTTATGAGCGGCAGTATGGGGTATGGTAACTTGGCAGGGTTAATTGAAACAATTGATCGTGTTCCTTTGGATTTTCAAATTATTTGTGTTTGTGGCAATAACAAACGGGCTAAAAACAAGATTGATAAAATGACGACCAAAAAGAAATTATATAATTTCGGATATGTAAATAATGTTTCGGAATTGATGGATGCGGCTGATTGTATTGTGACAAAGCCGGGAGGTCTGACTTCTTCGGAAGCACTTGCAAAGGGACTTTTTATGGTGCTGATTCACCCAATTCCGGGACAGGAAGACAGAAATAGCGAATTTTTGGTAAATAACGGAGTAGCTCTGCGTGTGTCAAAAACCGTCCCTTTGGATGAGGCGGTTTTTCAAGTGCTTTCAAACACGTGGCGCAGAAACCAAGCAGGTTCGTTGATTGGATACTTAGGAAAGCCTGATGCGGCTTCTGATTTTGCTGAGTTTATTCTCAGCTTGAATTCGTGATGAGGTTGGCTCCCTGGGGAGCGAAGGTGATTGATACCTTGCAAAATGCAGGGTTTTTGGCTTATGCAGTCGGTGGCTGTGTTCGTGATTGCTTATTGGGGCGGGTTCCTGAGGATTGGGATGTTGCTACGTCTGCTATCCCTGAACAGGTTCTTTCTTTGTTTCCCAAAACATATGCCACAGGCATACAGCATGGAACCATAACGGTTCTTATGGATTCTCATCCTGTGGAGGTAACTACCTTTCGAAAAGAAGGAAAATACAGCGATTATCGACGTCCTGATGAAGTGGTTTATACGGATAATCCCGAAGAAGATGCAGGTCGACGTGATTTTACCGTA
>JAZQHN010000258.1:0-5618 GCA_045540615.1 Clostridia bacterium | reverse complement strand
CAAGCAATAACAGCACCTCGATTACCGTCAAGGTCAGATAAATTCCATAAAGAATTTTTGCTGTATGCATTCCTTTTGGAACCAATTTCCCAACCGAAGGACCTGTCAATTCTGCTCTCATAATATGAATGGAATGATTTTCGCTGACAGGAATTACCGCCATCACAAACAGTAATACACCCATTCCGCCAATCCAATGGGTAAAGCTTCTCCAAAAAAGAACACCATTGGGAAGACCTTCTATCTCACTCAAAATAGAAGCTCCGGTTGTGGTAAAACCGGATACCGTTTCAAAAAACGCATCCGTGAAAGAAGGAATCCATCTGCCGGCATAAAAGGGAATTGCTCCAAATAAGGACCATAAAACCCAAGTCATGATAACAATAATCAAACCTTCTTTTGCATACATTGATCTGTCTTTCACTTTAATCAAAACAGCTGGTAAGCTGATTGCAGCTGTAATAATTGCTACAAAAGAAAAAATCAAAACGCTGTCCCACTCACGATATGTGACCGATATCAGCATAGGTAAAATCATGAGAAGTGCTTCAGCAAATAACATTTTACCTACAATTTGAATTGTTAATTTTTTGTTCAATTTATTCTACCTCTTTAAGCCTGTAATATTTCCTTTAAATCCTTAAACTTCTGATTGCGGCAAACCACAATCACACTGTCCCCGATTTCAATTTGGTCATTACCGCCGGGGATAATAGGAATTCTCTGACGAACAATACTTGCAATCAAAATATTTTTCTTCAGTTTTAAATCCTTAAGAGGAATTCCTACATAGGGTCCGTCCTCACGAACAATAAATTCCAAGGCTTCTAATTGATTGTCTACCAATTGATACAAGGTTTCAATATTACTGCCTAATGAATTCTGCATTGCACGGACATAACTTACAATATGATTTGCAGTAATGTTTTTTGGTGAAACAAAGCTTTCCAAGCCAAGCATATCGGCCAAAGAGGTATAAGAATCCCGATTAATCTTTGCAGCAACTTTTGGAACCTGTAAATTTGATGCAAACATTGCCATAATAATGTTTTCTTCGTCAATGCCTGTCAAAGAAGCAAATGCGTCCACTTGTTCCAGACCTTCTTCTTTTAACAAATCCTGATCTGTTCCGTCTCCGTGAATGATTGTCGCCTTAGGAAGCAAATCGCTTAAATCCATACACCGCTGATAATCTTTTTCAATAATTTTAACCTTAACGCCAATTTTTTGCAATGCAATGGTTAAATAATACCCAACTTTTCCGCCACCTACAATGAGTGCAGTTTTTGAACGATCCTTCAATAAGCCAAGCGTACTGAAAAATTTCTCTATATTTTCATGAGATGCAGTCAGGTTAATTTTATCTCCTGAGCGCAAGCGAAAATCGCCATCAGGAATAAAGATTTCTCCCTCCCGCTGAACAGCACAAACAAGCACCTTTACCTTGTATTTTTTATATACTTCAGAAAGGGACATTCCGTCAAGCATACTTTGTGCTGCTAATTTAAATTCAACCAGCTCTACTCTTCCTTTTGCGAACAATTCAATTTTGGTTGCCGCAGGAAACAGCATAATACGGGAAATTTCAGTAGCAGCAGCAAGCTCAGGATTAATTCCCATGCTCAGTCCCAATTCTTCTTTCATCACATTCAATTGTTTGAAATACTGAGGATCACGAACGCGGGCAATGGTTTTTTTGGCTCCTAATTTTTTGGCAAGCAAACAACATAGCATGTTAAGCTCATCCATGGAGGTACAAGCAATCACCAAATCGGAATTGGGAACTCCCGCCTCCGTTTGCACATCATACAACGCGCCGTTTCCTTCTACACACATAACATCCTGTGTATTGATTAAATTTTTCAGGGCATTCTGATTATTGTCAATTACAACAATGTCGTGTCCTTCTCTTTGAAGCTGAGAAGACAAAGTGCTTCCCACCTTACCGTCGCCGATAATTACAATATTCATCATCAAACCTCATTTTATGCAAAATAATACTTCATCTCCTATTATAGTATACTTTTCATAAAATTACAAGTAAAATTTTTGTAAAGATGAAAAGATTTTTTCATGAAAAAAAGGGATGCATATGCACCCCTTTTTATTTTACCTTTTTCTTATTTGATTTCAGGAATCTCCAGTTCGATTTCATGACCCAGTTTTGCAGATCTTACAATACCGTCAATGATTGCCTGATTGTAAATAATCTGAGATGCAGGAACAGGAGTAGGAGTACCATTCTTCAATGCATCCAAGAAGGAACGAATCTTCTTATCAAACAAGGAAGGTGCATCTGCAGGTTCGGTAATAATCGGAATAACAGTTTCCACTCTGGAGTTTGCAACGTCATGATAAATCTTCATAGGACCGCCAACAGAACCGTTCCAACATTCGGTGGAAGGAATCTTCAAACCGCCTTCGGTACCCAAAATCAAGGTATCGCCGCAAGTATCCATATGCATTGCCCAAGAGATTCTGAAGTCCAGAATAATATCGCCTTCCAGACGAACAAAGCCTGCTGCAAAATCATCTACGCCAAACTTTTCAGCATATTCAGGATGGGCAGGATAGTAAGAAGGTCTGGTTCCGAAGAAATCGGAAGTATAACCGGTAACAGTCAAGGGCTTGGGATAACCGATTGCATTGAGAACCATGTCCATTGCATAGCATCCGATATCAGCCATTGCACCAATTCCTGCTGTCTTATCTTCAATAAAGGAAGTACCGAAAGGAGTAGGAATACCGTGACGGCGTCCGCCGCCTGTCTGGATATAATAGATTTTACCCAGAACACCGGATTCAACAATTTCCTTAATTTTCTTCATGTTAGCATCAAATCTGGGCTGGAAGCCGATGGAAAGAACCTTACCGCTTTCCTTTTCAGCCTTCATAATTTCCAAACCTTCTTCTAAGGTTACACACATGGGTTTTTCAAGCAGAACATGAACACCCTTTTTCAGTGCATAAATAGTACATTCAGCATGAGTTCTGTTGTATGTACATACACTAACTGCATCCAATTCTTCATTGTCCAGCATGGAAGCATGGTCAGGATAGCATTTTACACCTTCTACTCCATGCTTTTTAAAGAAAGCTTCTGCTTTTCCGGGAACCAAATCTGCACCTGCAACAATTTCAACATCAGGCATTTTCAGATAGCTTCTGATATGAGCATCTGCAATCCAACCTGTTCCGATGATACCAACCTTTACTTTTTTGGTAACATCAACTTCTACTGTTTCGCCATTTTCATTTTTGAACTGATTCAAAATAGCATCGTCTTTACCCATTGTATATCGCTCCTTTTTTTGTGAATAAATCACATATTGATGCTTTTATTGTACTATAAAACCAAGTAAAATGCAAGTCTTTTTTTAAAATAATCATTAAAATTTTACAAATTTTTATAACAAAGGAGCGAACAAACGTAATATATAACCAAAAAGCCGTGAAATTACATTAATTTTCATATATTCTGCCAAATTCACCCGTTTTGACTGGCGTAATGTTTTTTGGAAATCAGACTCAATCACCGAAGCGACAGGACAATCAACCATGAGTGCCGCACATTCATAATGAAGATACAAGCTTCGAAAATCAAGGTTTACCGTTCCGACTACCGCTTTTGAACCGTCTGAAACCACCGTCTTTGCATGAACAAAGCCGGGAGTATATTCATAAATCTTTACTCCTCCCCGTATCAATTCGGGATAATAAGTTCTGGCAACAGCCTTCATGTAAGGCTTATCCGGAATAAAAGGCACCAGCAAGGTTACATCCACGCCTCGTTTTGCTGTATATTTCAAGGTCTCCCGCATTTCGTTTGAAGGGACTAGGTAAGGTGTCATAATATGCACATAATCCTGAGCTGTATTCAGCAATTCCAGATATACCCGTTCCCCTGTATTTTCACCGTCAATGGGGCTGTCACCATAAGGGAGCACATATCCGGTAACATCCAATTTTTCTCTTCTTGTAGAGCCGGTCAAATAAGAAAGATACTCCTCCTCTTGGAATCCTTTTTTTCTGTCTGCCGCGTTCCAAAGCTGTAAAAACATCATAGAAAAGCTGTCAACAGCATCTCCGGTCATGCGGATTGCCGTATCCTTCCAATGACCGAATCGGTCAAGTCGGTTGATATATTCGTCGCCAAGATTAATTCCGCCCGTATAAGCAATTTCCCCGTCAACCACCACAATTTTTCGGTGGTCACGATTGTTTTGCGAAGAGGACAACAATGGAAAAACAGGTGAAAAAGGCCGACAACTGATTCCTTCCTCTTCCAACAGCTTATAATAATCACGGGGACGAAGGTTGATACTTCCCATGCCGTCGTACATCAAACGAACCTCTACTCCTTCTGCCACCTTTTTCTTCAACAGTTCATGAATTTCAGACCACATCATCCCATGATGTACAATAAAAAATTCCATAAAAATAAATTTTTGAGCATTCATAATATCTTTTTTCAGTTGTTCAAACATAAATTCACCCAAAGGAAAATAGGTAACATCAGTATTTTGATAAACCGGGAAACCACAGCTTTCAAGCAGATAATTAGAAAGACCCGCAAGCCGTTCATCATACTCGTGCAAAGAACTCTTTGCATCCGGTTTTTGAGGCAAATGACGGTTTGTCGTTTTAACAATGTATTCCAATCTGTTTGAAATTTTTCTTCCCGCTGTATCAAAACGAACCAAAAAATACATCAAAATAGTAAAGGTGGGAGCCAAAGCAACCAGACAAATCCAGGTGAGCTGAAATGCCGGATTTTTTTGCAATTGCATTTCATATACAATCATGCCTGCACTCAAAGTAAGCTGAACCCAGTATACATATGCGAAATAATCGCTAAACCAAATAAGACTTGCTGCTAAAATAAAAAATTGAAGCAGTAAGAATAAAATACTGAGTAGCTTTTTACTGAAAATCAACTTAAATAACTTATCCATTTTTATCCCTCTGAATGAAATGATATTTTTATTATACCTCTATTTTTTCTATTCGTCAACATAAAAAAATGTTTCTGTCAAATCAAAGTGCCCTTTCAAGGTTTCTGCTTGTACTCCTTCTACAGTAAAATTGACATGGTTTACTTCCGGAATTTTTGTCAAAGAATTTGTAATAGTATAAAGTGATAAAAACTTACTTGTACTGCCTCCGTTATGTCCCTCCATAAAAGAACTGCTAAAATCAACTACGGCCATATGGGCAGAAAAACGGGATAATTTCATAGTTCCTTCTTTCGGAAACGGACAGAGTAATGCGTCATTTTCAGGTCCTTTTCTCAATTCTTTCAGAACACATGAAATTTTTTCTTCAATCGTACTCATTTCTTCTTTAGGGACAAACCGTTTCTCCTCCGTCAGGCAAAGCGTCTTTTTATCAGGAAAATACAATGAAATCAACACCATTTCTTGTTGATTTACCATAACGCTTTTTGAACATCCGCAAAGGGATAATACAAAAATCATTAATACAACCAATATTCTTTCTTTCATTCTGCATCTCCTCCGATTACAAGCCTATGTAAAAATATTTTTTATAGAACAATCATTTTTTCAGAGATTCAACATATACTGTAAGTATTCCCAAAAGAAAGGAAGAGAATTTTG
>JAZQHN010000257.1:0-6101 GCA_045540615.1 Clostridia bacterium | reverse complement strand
CCCGGTGAACAGGGAAGCAACAATATGTGGTTTGACAAGAGCGATCTGAAATCAGGAGATACCCTTGTTGTCAGTGTGTATGCAAAAACTGTGGAAGCAGGAACAATTGCAGCATTTAATACAGGGATTATGTTCTGGGCAGATCACGATTCCAATATGTACACCAATGAAATGGGAAAAGAAGGAACAATCGTTGGCGATACATGGACAAAGGTTGCAGGAACGATTACCTTAAATGATGAATTTGAATTCAGAAAAGCAACTAATTATACCACCTTGCACTTAGGTGCGGCTAAAGCAGGAGCGGCACAGCCTAAGGTCTATGTTTCCAATTTGTATGTTGCAAAAGCAGCTGTGACCGATATTGCTAACACTTTAAGTGCTTCTAAAGTACAACCCGGCAGTTCTGTGACCGCAGAAGCGGCAGTTGTAAACCAGGTCGGAACCACAGGTGGGATCGGTAACTATACCTATGATTGGTATGTAACGGATGAAAGCCGTGCGAATGTAATAACCGATGGAAGTATTTCTGTTTCTGAAACAGCAGAAGGAAAAGCAACTGTGTCGGTTAGTGATAGTGCAAAGGACGGAACCTACTATGTTGTAGCAGTTGCTTCCAACGGATGGGTGAAAGGTGCAAAACTGACTGTAGGAAATGGGTCAACACCTGAAATTCCGGGCGGAGAGGAAGAAATTGAAATTCCCGATAATCTGACTCGCGATTTTGTATCCACCTGGAGCGCACAGACCGCTGCTGCAAGAAATGAAGAAAATCTTCTGGTGAACGTAGAAGGGGAAACAAATGCTCACAGATTGTTCAACAGCAATTATGCCACCAGAACTGCAAATTCTAATATTGATCATTATGAAGAACATAATGATTTTGACGGAAGCAGCAAATGGGGCTCCCTGACTGTGGAACCTCATGAAAATGCAACAGACGCAAACTTGAAGGAAGGTTTAATCGAAGGATTTGTCTTCCCTGCAAAACATGCCAATGCTGTTCCCAGACTTTGGTTTGATAAGGCAAGGGTAAATGGCGGCGATGTTTTGGTATCTACGGTTTACGCTCAGACCACCGAAGCAGGAAAAACTGCCAATGTTGCAATGGGTCTGATGATGTATAAAGAAGGATATGAATACAATAGTGTGGCTGAACCGATGGAAATCGGAAATGCATGGACTCAGTATAAAGGGGTTATCGCCGTTCCCAAAGAATGGGATACCACAGCATCCTTGAAAAGCGGAAATGCATACTCTATTTATGGAGGTCATTATTCTCCTGAAAAGGTAGCTGACATGACAAGAACCCGTTTTTCCAATATCTATGTTGCAAAGGCACAGCCTGTAGCCTTTGAAATGGCTTATGCTGACGGGTCAGAAGATGTCGATCTTGGTGGAAGCAAAACAGTTTCTGCAAAAGTAACCAATCAGATCGGAACTACAGACGGCGTAAGCAATCGCTTCAAGTGGGTAATTACCAATAAAAACAGAACGAAAGTGATGACAGATATTGGTGTAACCGTAACAGAAGGAGAAAAGGGCACTGCTACAATCAATGTTGCAGATGATGCAGTAAAGGGTGCTTATTATCTGATTGCGGTATCCGGCGACAAAATTATCAAAGGCTTGCCTTTGAATGTTGCTTATAAAAAAGAACCCTTAACGGAAGTGGTTCTGCACGTTTCTCCCAAGGGCGACGATAATAACGAAGGAACCCAGGAAGCTCCTTTGAAAACATTAGAAGCTGCAAGGGATTATGTTCGTACCTTGAAAGGCAAAGATGAAATTCCTGTAACGGTTTATCTCCATGAAGGAACCTATCAACTGAGCAAAACCTTCCATTTGGGAGAACAGGACGGCGGTACCAAAGACGCACCTGTAGTATGGCGTGCCTTTGAAGATGATGAAGTTATCATCAGCGGTAGCAAGGCTTATGATTTCGGTAAATTTGCACCTGTTTCAGGAGAGATGAAAGAAAAACTTCTCACCAAGGATGCACAAGAAAACGTCATGGTTGCTTCTGTCGCTGATTTGGGCATGGATCCTGTTACCTTCTCTTTGAGTGATAATAATTTCAGCTTGCTGACTTCTATGATGATGCTTGATCACCATGAGATGAAGTTGACACGGTATCCTAACTCCTTCAGTAATGAAGACTGGATTTTAGTAGATCCTATTGATCCTAAATTGAATGTAAGTTCTAAACCAAAAATTGCAATTGATGATAAAACCTTCTGGAAATTTGATTACAATACAGATGATTTTTATTATTGCGGTTACTGGGCATATGGTTGGGCAATGTGTTTCTTCCGCGGAGAACAGAATCGGTCTGATAAAACCGTTACCGCTTTGGATGATTCTTACTACGGCTCAGCATCCGGAAAGAAAACGGCTCAGATTTTCAATGCTTATCAGTCTATTGACCAACCCGGTGAATGGTACTATGATAAGACAGACGGCAAGCTGTACCTCTATCCCTATGCCGATACCAAGGAAACCTCTAAACTGTATACTTCTGCGGATGCAAGCTTTGACTTGATTTCCGTAACCGGTGCAGATTATTTGTCCTTGGAAGGCTTGACCGTAGCGAATGGTAATATCAGAGGAATTGTGATGGATCAAGTTGACCACAGTGTGATCAACAATTGTAAAGTGTTGAACTTCAGACATCGTGCAGTGTCCATTGATAATGCAACCAATTCCGGTATTAAAAATTCTGAAATTGGATATACCCGTTTTAATGCAATCTATGTTGACGGTGGAGATTTCCAGACTTTGGAACCCGGAAATAACTTTATTTCCAACAACCTGATCCACGATACCAATATGTATCAGACATTTAACTATGCCGGCGTTATTATCAGAGGCGTAAATAACAAGATGGATCACAATGAAGTGTACAACGTTCCTAATATTGCTGTAAACTTCGCATCTGCAGGGGACAACGAAACCTCTTACGGCACTCTGATTGAATACAACTCCTTCCATGAATGTAATGTAAACGGTAAGGATATATCTGTTATTTACGGCGGAAGAGATTTAAGATGTCAGGAAACAATCATTAGAAACAATCATTTTTACAATATTTGTAACGACAACAGCGCATTTGTATTCTGCGGCTCCGCTGTATTTTTAGATGACATGCTGGGAAATGTAACGGTTGACAGCAACATTGTTGGTCCCGGAAGTTCTGCAAGATATACAGAAGGATTTAAGATTAACTGCGGACACAGCATCAAGTTTACCAACAACCTGCTGGTTGACGTCCCCAATCTGTTCTATATGTACAATGCTGACGACTATTTTGAACGTCTGACCAGTGCCGATCATGAGGCTCTGGTAACCTTATCGCAGGTTTGGGAAAATGAGATTTATACCGAGAAATATCCTTGGATGAAGAAAGCGTACGAGTTGTCCGGTGGTGGTAAGGATACTGCTGCAATTAAAAAGAATGCAAAATTAAAAGAAGGCATTTATACCAATAATATCGTAAAAGACAATGTAATGGTTTTCACACACACCGTTCAGAACGGAATCAGCGGATGGTTTCAGTATGATGATTCCTGGTTCATTACAAACTTTACAGACGAAACTGTTGTAGGATTGAATGAAAATCTGGTTTTGAAAAGAGATTATACCAAAGATAATCGGGACCTGTTTATAGATTACGAAAACGGGGATTATCGTTTGAAGGAAGAGGTATTGGCACAGACCGGATTTAAAAATATCGACCAATCTGAAATTGGTATGCAGCCCTTCACCTACGATGGAGTGGAATTGATTCCCGGAAACAGTAAGCCCGAAGTATCCGGTATCGGATTCTCAGCACTGCCCAAAGTAGGTCGTGATATTAAAGCAACTTATGCTTTTACGGATGCAGACGGAGATATCGATGGTGCAACTGTTGCTGAATTTTATATTGCAGATTCCAGCGATGAAGATTTCTATATGAATTGGAAGAGAGTTTCTGATAATATTTCTAAAACCAACTTTACCGTAACCGCAGAATGCGAAGGAAAATGGTTAAGAGCTAAGGTAACTCCTGAAGACAGCAGCGGAATAAAAGGTAAGGCAGTATGGTCTGATCCTGTTTATGTAGATTTATCCGGGGCTGCTGATAAAGAACCTTTGTTCAATCTGGTAACAGAAGCAAAAACTGCCTTGGCAAACGCGGTGATTGGGGAAGAAGACGGACAGTGGACACAAGAAGAAGCTGACCTTCTGACGGAAGCGATTACAAAAGCCCAGGCTATTTTGGACAACACAACCGCTTCTCAGTATATGGTTACGGAAGCTTATGAAGTATTTGAAACTGCTTACAGAAGATTTATCAATAATCAGAATGTAGCGGAAAATGCAAATTATATTGTAGTAAACCCTCTGATTAAGGATGAAGAAGGTTGGACAGGGTTTGAAAAAGCACCTGTTTTCGAAGACGGAACCTTAAGTGTTACTTCAAGTGATTCTGCTTATGAATGGGCAACCTACACAGGAGAAAAGTTTAAAAATACAGTATTCTCCTTCACCTATCGACATAATTTAGCAAATGAAGAAGGCTGGACAGGACTTGTTGTTTCCAAAGAAGGAGCTAGTTCTTATGCCTACGCAACTACCGGTATGCTGGTTGTAATCAAGAGCGACTGTGTGGAATTGCAAATGTATGAAGGTGCAGATTTGAAGGTAATGAAAACCTATGCGGGCGAATTCTTCAAAAATGGTGTAAATCATGACGTTACCGTTGGACTGTACGACGCTAACTCTACCGATGTAAGAGCGATACTGAGCGTTGATGGGGTAGAAGTGTTCAACGAAAAAGTAACCGTTCCTGCATTGCATGACCATGAAGGTTATTTCGAAGTGCTTGCAAGTCGTGGTGGCGAAAATACAGTAACCATCGGAACCTTAGAGGTTGATAAATCCGTTTTGAAAGCAACTCTGAAGGAAGCAAAAGAATTGGTAGACTCCATGGTAATCGGAACCGATTACAATGAATATACCGCAGAAGTAAAATCAGAGTTAGAAGCAGTCATTGCAGACAGTCAGACGGTATATAAAGACGAATTTGCAGCATCAAAAGCAGTAGAAAAAGCAGATTTCACTTTAACAGAAGCAATCAAAGCTGCAAAAGCAAAGGTGAACAACACCAAGAAGTTTACCAAAAACGGTACGGTAGCACTCAATACCAATGCCCCGATCTCTACCTTTGATATTCCTGATGATACAGAAGCAAAATTGTCGGGTGCAGATGCGGAAAAATTGCCTGCAATTACAGTAAATGCAACTGATTTTGTTATGGAAATTCCTGCAAAGACAACCTTGAGTGGGAAGGGTTGGGACGGCGTACTGCTCTTGCCTTCCATGATAAAGGAAACAAGCGGAACGATAACCAATGCAACCATCAACAGCGTATATTCATTGGGCACAAAAGCAATCGCTTCCGATGAATGGATCAAGATTACCCTGAAAGGTCAGAAGACTTATGTGATTTCATATCTGAATGATCAGGGTTCTTATACTCCTGTAAGAACAGCAGATCGTTCCAAAGAGCCGGATGTAATTTACAGAGAAGATAATGGCGATGACGTGATTGTTTACACCAAGAAATTGGTAGAGCTGATTACCTATCAACTGAAGCAACCCACTACTCCCGATTCTACCCTCGGTGACTCCATCCCTAATATAGGAAACGGCAGTGTAATCGGAGCTGGAGGATTCCTTGGCGGTGGCGGAAGTACTTCTTCCGAAAGTAAAAAAGCACCCTTCACTGACATTATCGGTCACTGGGCAGAAAATGCTATTAACAATATGTACGGAAAAGGTGTTGTCAGTGGTGTAACAGCTACTACCTTTGAACCTGATCGTTCCATTACCAGAGCAGAATTTGCAACATTGGTGGTTAAGACCTTGAAATTAGCAGGAAATGGTGACGAGCAGATGTTCCGTGATGTAGAAAGCGGTGCTTGGTATGCTGAGTATGTAAACCTGGCAGCAATGTCTGGCTTGATTGTAGGGTATGACGGTAACTTCAGACCGGAGGATACCATTACCCGTCAGGAAGCGGCAGTCATTGCAGTAAAGGCATATGAATTCTTAGGAAA
>JAZQHN010000256.1:0-16784 GCA_045540615.1 Clostridia bacterium | reverse complement strand
AAGCTAATGGCAAAAGAACTGAATGTTCCGGTGATTGCTCTTTCTCAGCTGTCTCGTGGACCGGAACAGCGTTCCGATCACCGTCCCATGCTTGCCGACCTTCGTGAATCGGGTGCCATTGAGCAGGATGCGGATATTGTTATGTTTTTATACCGTGATGAAGTTTATAATGAAAATACAGAAGAACGAAACGTTGCAGAATGTATTATTGCCAAGCACAGAAGCGGTTCTACCGGTACGGTAAAAATGTGTTTCCTGGGGCAATTTACAAAGTTCTGCGATTTGGAGCGTCAGAATGGTTGATTGGTTTTTAAAAACGGTAACAGAGCAGGGGATGATTCATCCCAACGAACGGGTCACCGTTGCTTTATCGGGAGGCGCCGATTCGGTTTGTCTATTATACTTATGTCATAAAATACGAGAAAAAATTCCTTTTTTTCTGTCTGCAGCTCACGTGAATCACGGTCTCCGTCCCGAGGCGGATGAGGAGGCGGCATTTTGTAGGGCTCTTTGCAAAGAATGGAAGATTCCCTTTTTTGAAACCAAGGGCTGTGCCAGAAAACCGGGAAAGAATACAGAGGCGGAAGGAAGAGCCATGCGGTATTCCTTTTTCCAATCTCTTGAGCAGGATAAAATTGCCCTTGCCCACCATAAAAATGATCAGGCGGAAACGGTGCTGTTGCATCTTCTCCGAGGCTGCGGAACGGAAGGGTTAGGCGGTATGGCTCCTCAAAGAGGGCAGTATATCCGACCCTTGCTGGGGATCAGCAGACAAGAAATAGAAGCATTTTGTAAGGCGGAGGGTTTGCAATTTTGCACTGACCAAAGTAATTTTTCAACGGAATATACCAGAAACCGAATTCGGTTAGAGGTGATTCCCCTTCTGGAGCAAATCAATCCGGAAACGGTGAATGCTCTTTGCAGAACCGCAGCTATTGCCCGAGAGGATACCTTGCAGTTACACCAAGATACAGAAAAAGAATTTTGTTTTTTTTCCATTGAAGAAGGATTTTACTGTTACCGTGAAGAATTTTTCCGTCATTCCCCTTCTATGCAAAAGCGGATGATCCGCAAATGTTGGGAACTGCTGACGGGAGAAGGAGCAGATTTATGGTTTGAACCCTTAGAGGAAGCCATTCGTTTATTTTCCTCAGGGAAAACGGGAAAAAAAGTTCTTTTAGGAAAAAATATCTGGGCGGAAAACAGCTATGATCAACTGTTAATTGCCAAAGAAACAGCTCCTCTTACCTTTTGTCTCTCTTTAAAAGAGGGAGAACGGCTTCCCATTCCGGGAACCGACCGTTGGGTCACTGCCTATCGGGGAGCACCCGACCCGGATGCTGATTTTGTTTTTAATTATTTCCCGATTCCGTCGGGAATTACCGTCAGAAGCCGAAGAGACGGAGATTTGTTTTGTCTCAACGGACATACACAAAAACTGAAAAAGTTGTTGATTGATCGGAAAATTTCCAGAAGAGACCGTGACCGTGCCTTGATTATAGAATCAGAAGGAAGGATTATCGCTGTTACGGGCTTGGGAGTTGCCAAGGAATACCGAGGCAAGGGAAAGGATTGTCTGATTGTAAAACAAGAAAGGATGAAATGAAAATGACACAGGATAAAATGGTAGAAAAAGTACTGTTAGCCGAGGAACAGATTGCCCAAAGAGTCAAGGAATTGGGACAGCAAATCACTTCGGACTACGAAGGAAAGGAAATCATGCTTCTTTGTGTATTAAAAGGAGCTGTCGTATTTGCGACTGACTTAATGCGTGCAATTGAGCTTCCTGTCAGTCTGAATTTTATGTGCCTTTCCTCTTACGGAAGCGGAACAGAATCTTCGGGAAATGTAAAAATAACCAAGGATTTGGATTTTCCTGTGAAAGGACATCATGTACTGATTGCGGAGGATGTGGTAGACAGCGGAAACACTCTGAAATTTTTGTTGGAATACCTGAAGGAACAGGGAGCCGCATCGGTAGAAATTTGTTCTATTTTTGATAAACCATCCCGCCGAAAGGTAGAAATTGATTTGAAATACATCGGATATGAAATTCCCGATGAATTTGTCATCGGTTATGGTTTGGATTATGCGGAAAAATTCCGTAATCTTCCCTATTTGGGCGTGCTGAAACGGGAAGTTTACGAAAAATAAAATTGCCCGTCCGCGGCAAATCTGCTTTACAACAGCGGACAGAAAGGCTATGGATGAAAACAATGAAATTATTAAGAAGCTTAGGGTTTTATTTATTGTTGTTTGTTTTGATCTGGGGAATGTGGACCGTATTCAATATCGGAACGGAACAGGACGTTAAAATCTATTCTGATTTGGTTCAATACCTGGAAGAAGGCTCGGTCACCGAAATGATTCTCACCGATCAGAAAGCAGCAATATTGCTGGATAACGGTAAGGAATATCAAATTGAAATTCCCGGAAAAGAGCTGTTATATCAGGATGCGGGAGATGCCATTAACAGCGCCATCGAAAAGGGTACCTTGAAGGTGAAGGCAGAGCATGAGAGCCAAAGCTGGTGGATTTCTCTCATCCCCTCGTTACTTTCTTTGCTTTTGTTCGGTTTTTTCTTCTTTATGATGTTTCAACAAGGAAACGGAGGAGGCGGCAGAGGTGCTATGTCCTTTGGAAAAAGCCGTGCTCGTTTGATGACAGAAGATAAGAAAAAACACACTTTTGCAGATGTCGCAGGGGCAGACGAAGAAAAGGAAGAGCTGTCTGAAATTGTAGATTTCCTTCGTGATCCGTCTAAATTTATTGAGGTCGGTGCCAGAATTCCAAAAGGTGTCTTGCTGGTAGGCCCTCCGGGAACAGGAAAAACCTTGCTTGCCAAGGCTGTTGCGGGCGAAGCAGGAGTTCCTTTCTTCTCCATCAGCGGTTCCGATTTTGTAGAAATGTTTGTGGGTGTAGGTGCATCCCGTGTCCGTGATTTGTTTGAACAGGCAAAAAAAGCTGCTCCGGCAATTATCTTTATTGATGAAATTGATGCTGTAGGCCGTCAGAGAGGTGCGGGCTTAGGCGGCGGGCATGACGAAAGAGAACAGACCTTAAACCAATTGTTGGTTGAAATGGACGGTTTTGCGGTAAACGAAGGAGTCATTATCATTGCAGCAACCAACCGCCCCGATATTTTAGACCCCGCCCTCCTCAGACCGGGTCGTTTTGACCGTCAGGTAGTAGTTGGTGCTCCTGATGTGAAGGGTAGAGAAGAAATTTTGAAAATTCACGCTAAGGGTAAAAACTTAGGAGATGATGTTAGCTTAAATACGTTAGCAAAAACCACCATCGGCTTTACAGGTGCGGATTTGGAAAACCTTATGAACGAAGCAGCACTTCTTTGTGCAAGAGCAGGGGAAAAAGTGATTCACATGCCTCAGTTAAAGGAAGCTATGCTCAAAGTAACCATGGGACCTGAGAAAAAATCCCGTGTGGTTACCGACCGGGATAAAAGAATTACCGCTTATCATGAAGCGGGTCATGCCATTACGGCATATTTTCTGCCTCTTGTAGATGATGTGCATCATGTGACCATTATCCCTCGCGGAAGAGCAGGGGGATTTACCATGACACTCCCCAAAACGGATGACCAGTATGTGACCAAGGAACAGATGACCCAAAATATCATTATGTCTATGGGTGGCCGTGCGGCAGAAAAGCTGATTATGGAGGATATTACCACAGGGGCATCGGGAGATATTCAGCATGCAACAGGAGTGGCAAGAGAAATGGTTGTGTCCTACGGAATGAGTGAGAATTTAGGACCCATTGCTTATAAATCCTCTCAGGATGAGGTATTCATTGGCAGAGATTTTGGTCATTCCAAGCAGTACAGCGAAGAAATTGCGGCAAAGATTGATGAGGAAATTTACAAAATTGTAGATACAGGCTACCAAAAAGCGGTTGCCCTGCTGGAAGAACACATCGACAAGCTTCATGCGGTGGCAGAAGCATTATTGGAAAAAGAGCTTTTGGATGAACAGGAGTTTAAGTCTGTGATGGAGCAGTCTCCCGTATTGGAGGAAGAAGCAAATGAACAAGAAAATTGCTGAGATTACAGGGATGACCATTCCCGAAATTTCCTTTGGGGAAAAGGAATTTCTTCGCCATGAAGGAGGAAATACCGCTGTTTTAAGTTTAAAACAGGTGAAAGAAATGGATTCTTATCAAATCACCTTGGAACAGGCAGGATTTGAAAAAAGAGAAGAGCATTGTTTTGGAACTGCTCGATTTGTCACCTATGTAAAAAATGGGGATATGGTGTTGTTAAGCTTCTTTCCCTCTATTGGTCAGATGCGCCTTGTGGCAGAGCCTGAAAGTTTGGAATATCAAGACAAAAGGAGAGAGGATTGCACCACTTCCCTTTTTACTCAAATTGATTTGGAGGATTTCGGATTATCCGATGTGATTCGTCTGTCAGACGGCAGATTTATTATTCTTGATGGTGGATATGATTTTGATGTGGATGAAGAAAAGCTGTTTCGTTGTCTGAAGGAGCAGTCTCCCTTTGAAACTCCCGTGATCGCTCTTTGGATTATGACCCATTCTCATAGCGACCATTATCCTGTCTTTTTCGGTTTTTGGGAACGGTACGGCAAGGAAGTGGAAATTCAGGGATTTCTTTATAATTTCCCTGACGGTGTTGAGGATTTACTGGAAGTGGTTCCCAGACTTGCCGATGAAGTGGAGGGGCTGAATCGGTTTCACAATCTGGTTCAATCCTTAAAGATTCCCTTTTACCGCGCTCATACTGGGCAGGTGTATCAGGTGTCAAATGCCCGTATCGAGGTGCTTTCTTCTCCTGATGATACTTTCTTTGATGAAGTGATTGACCCCAATATGCTGTCCTTGATTCTGAAGGTTACCATTAATGGTCAAGTTTTGCTTCTCCCCGGAGACGGATATTTTGATTTCGGGCTGTTGCCGGAACGGTACGGAACCTATTTGAAATCGGATATTTTACAAGTACCTCATCACGGATTTTATGGCGGTACAGCAGAAGGATATCGATTCATTGACCCGGATACGGTGATTGTCCCTGTTTCCGAGCAAAATTTTTATTCCTTAAAGGATATGTATCGGCCCTATAATCAGGCATTGGTATTTGATAATCATGTAAAGGAATTAAGAACGGGAGGACAGGGCAATATTACCCTGGAGCTTCCCTATACCTATCAGGCAAACGGGCAAAAGATGATGTTTGACAAGGTAGAAAAAACCCAAAAAGAAATGGGTGCCACCTCTTGGGTGTTTACAGATATGACCTTGGAGGATTGTGTGTTTGAGACCTTGAACATGACGGAGCATTTAGCCGAAATCAACGTATTTCTCTATTTTGAGGACGCGAAAAACAGAATTTATAATATTAAGTATGAAGCAAAGGGAGGTTGTGTTACCAAAACAGATTTTAACCGTCCCGGAGATATTGACGGGGATGCCCTTTATTATAACAATAATTCCCTTGCCAAAAAAGGGATTCCCGAGGGTGCCCGCTTTGCAGTTCATTTTTGCAGTAAGGTTCCCCTGATTATTACAGCAAATAAGAAAGCTTCTTATTCTTATTAACACTCAGCCGTCAAAAGCATAAGTTTTTGGCGGTTTTTGTTATTTTTTAAATTTTATCTTACTATTGTTTGATTTTGATTACTTTTTTGCTAACACCAAAGGAAAATATATGCTATAATAAATACAAAAATATTCTTAATATGCCTACCGGCAGGGAATTGATGCCTGTGTAACATTTTTCAAAAGGCAAAATAGATTCATTGAAAAAGGCAGAGAGGAGAAATTAACATGTACCCTGTACCCGAACATTTACCCATTCCTTCCGTTGCGGAGCTAAACCGTGATATGGAAAACTTTGTAATTCAAGCCTCATCCGGACGGAACAAACGATTTAAAGACCCCTATCAAGTGTTGCAGTTTGTTCATTTTTCCGATGTTCATCATATGTTGGAAAATTGGAACAGAATTATAGAATATGTCAATACCTACAGCGAATATATTCACTTTGCTCTTCATTCGGGAGATTATTGCGGATGCTCTCAGACTGAATATTTCCGCAATTTATATGAGGAAGGAATTTCCTGTGTACATCCTGTTCTAAACTGCACAGGAAATCACGACTGCATTGAATCCTACGCAAATAAATCCAGTACCCCAAAGGAGGTTCATCCCATCTGTTTTCCAAAAAAGGAAACGGAGAAGTGGGGAGTTACCTTTATTCCCGGAGAATATCCTTTGAGTTATTATAAGGATTTTCCTGAATCTAATCTTCGCATGATTGTATTGGATGCTTATTTTGTCACAGAGGAGCAACAAAAATGGCTGGAAGACCTGCTGGATGATGCACGGGAAAAGGGAATTCATGTCATCACTGTGGCTCATGAAATGACAAATCCCATTGTCAATCGGTTTGATGTTCCCTTCCAAACCCTTGATAATTTCTTTTACGGATTAAAAAACGGACGTCGCGCCATGGAGTTGGATTGGCCTTTATTTGACCCTGTAATTGCGGAATTTAAAAGAAAAGGCGGAATGCATGTGGTTCATTTGGCAGGAAATGAGCATTGCGAATATTTCGGCTTTACCAGCGGTGGGGTGTTAAATTCCGTGGCACCTTGTGCTACTTACAATACGGTTTCTTGTGATTGCCTGCGGGTTCGGGGAACAAAAAGCTACGATTGCTTTAATGTGGTAGCGGTGGATACCAATCTGTGTCTTTTGAAAATTATCAGAATCGGCAACGATTTGGACCACTATCTCCGTCAGAAAAAGGTGATTTGTTGGGATTATAAAAACGAAACACTGATTTCATCCCTTTAAGAATTTTGTTAGCCGTTAGAAAGGATTGTCATTATGAATATCAATCGATTTTTAACCAATTCAAAACGAACAAGTATTATTGGAAAAAATATTTATTCTGAGGAAGGGTATCTGGGAAACAGAAAAGATTATAATTTACCTTGGGGAAGGGAATGGAAAGAACCTACTCCCGGGTTAACAGACCTTCTTTATATTGGGCACAACAGTGAATTGCGTGATTTGGTTTCTCTTCGTTTTTTTGAAGGAGAAAAGGAATTAACGTTTGGTACCGTCCGTCATCAATGGACTCCTGCTTGGTCTAAAACCTATTACCGCTGTCAGCCTGACCCTTCTTATTACAAGAAAACAGGATGTGTTTCTTTTTGTGAAACAAAATGCTTTACCTTAAAGGATGTATTTTATTCGAAAATCACCCTTTCTTCGGATAAAAAGGAGCCTGTGAAGATTCGGGTTCGGTTTGAAACCTCTTTGGAGGACAATCATGTAACCAAAGAAATGACACGGCTGAGCACCTTTTTGTTAGACGGTTATTTTGTGCAGAAAAACTCGTTATCTGAGGGGACAGAATTCGAACTGGAAATTGCTCCGCAGGGAAGGATTACTTTTTCTTATGTTCTCAGCTTTGATAAGGAAAAAGAAAAAGCGGAAGCTTTGGCAGAGGAAGCATTAAAGAGTGAAACTCATTTCGAAGAAAAAGAAGAGGCCGTTAATGAATTTTTTGAACAGAATGTACCTGTGTTACAATGTGATAATCCCGACATCTTGCGGATGTATTACTATCGCTGGTTTTTGGTATATCGGAGCATTCATAGTCCTGAGGATGTGCTTTGCAATCATGAATTGAAGGGGGACTGTATTTATGAATCTCCTTATGGGGCAGGATATGATTGTCCTATCGGGTTGCCTGTGGCGCTCCATTATGAAGAATGTAAATGGATGAGAAACCCGGATGCCGTATTTTCTGATGCGAAAAATTGGAATCGACGGCTGGATTATTATTGGAAATATTATATTGAGCAAACCCCTATGGCAGTATGGCATCTGTACTGTCAGCACCCCAATAAAGATTTTTTGGAAAAAATGTACGATTCCTGCAAAATGTTTGCATTAAAGGATTTTAAGCCTAAAAGAAAGGGATATGAATTTTTGCCTGTTACAGAGGGAAGCTGGGATACGGGAGCAGAATATCAGCCCGCCTTTTATCAGCATACGGAGGAACCTTGGGACTGGACAGAGGATGTTGAAGGGGTACGGAAAGGTTTGAGTACAGAAAAACGAAAGCTGTACCGTTTGGACAATATCAGCTACTCAGTTGCTAATCTCATTGGCTGTGCCAAAATGGCAGAACAGTTAGAAAAATCAGAAGATGCAAAAGAATTATATGCCCTGGCTGACCGTTCTTTAAACGCTTTGAAAACCTATTTTTGGAACGAAAAGAAGGGATGCTTTGTATCCATCGACCTGAAAACAGGAAAACAATGTGATGAGGGAATTTGTTATGACAGCTTTTTCCCCTTCCTTTGGAATATGATAGGAAAAGAATATCATGAAGGATTTTCTGTCTTATTTGATTCTGATTCTTTCCAAGGAGAATTTTCTTTGACTACAGTAGATATGCATTGTCCCATGTACTGGTTTGATAATTGCATTGCAGGCCCTACCAAATCTTCTCCTTTGGAGCCAAATCCTTATGCTTGCTCCTGGAATGGTCCTATCTGGCCTTATGCCACAAGCAATACTCTGGAGGCTTTGGGTGCAGCAGCAAGCATTCATTCTTCTTTGCAAAAAAACTGGTTAGAGTTGTTTGAAGGCTATACAGAGGTGCAGTTTTTATCAGGAGATCGCTCAACTCCCATGGTACTGGAGCATTACCGCCCGACCGACGGGGTTACCTTCAGCGGAACCTGTGATTATTTCCATTCTACCTGGATTGATTTGTTTATGAAATACTGGGCAGGAATCAATATTGACGATAAGGGACAAGTGACTTTTTCTCCCTTTATCAAAGAAACATTTGTTCTTGAGGGTGTAATGATTGCAGGAAAATCATACCGTTTTGAACAACGAAACGAACAAGGAGCATGGAAGCAGATTGTAACAGAATAGAGCAATAATTAAAAAAGCGATCGTTAGGAAAAAGTTCCTTGCGGTTGCGTACTTTTTTCGGTCTGTCGATATGTTAATGCATGTATCGGCACGTTATTTTATGAAACAAAGAATCCTCCGATTTGATAAATTCCAAAAGAAACCAACCAGGCAAAGGCTGTCTGATAAACAAAAAGCAAAAATGCAGAAAGAGTTCCCAATTCTTTTCTCATTGCAGCAAATGTGGCAATACAAGGAGCATAAAGAAGAACAAAATGCAAAAAAGAAAATGCCGATAAGGGAGAAAAAGGAAGGGTTTCTTTGGTCAGAATAGACAGGGTGCTCACCACCGCCTCCTTTGCACCCAATCCCGCAAGCAAGGAGGCAGCAGCCTCGGGTGTGCCAAATCCAAGAGGAGAAAAGAAGGGTGCAATCAAGGTTGCAGCCTTGACCAAAATGCTATCCTCGGGAGTAAAAGCGGGGGTTAACGACGGTGTAAAATATTGCAATGCCCAAATACAAAGGCAGGAAAGGAAAATAACCGAAAGAATTTTTTTCAAAAATTCTCCTGTTTGCATGAGAGCATACCGAATACAATGAAGGATATCAGGAAAACGATAAGGAGGAAGCTCCATGACAAAGGATTCTGATGCTCCCGTCATTAAATATTTGTTGGAAAATGCCGTATTTAACACGCCCCACAAAATTCCGCAAAGATAAAGAAGAAAAATAAGCAAGAATCCAAAAGAGGGAAAAAGTGCGGTTGTAAGAATGGTATAAACAGGAAGCTTTGCACTACAGGATACAAAAGGGAGAAACAAAAGAGTTAATAATTTATCCCTTTGAGAGGGGAGTATTTTGGCGGAAGAAACTGCAGGAACAGTGCAACCGAATCCTGTTAAAAGAGGAAGAACAGAACGGCCCGACAGACCGATTGTCTGAAAGGGCTTGTCTGCCAAAAAGGAAATTCTGGCAAGATATCCGCTATCCTCTAACAAGGAAATTCCTAAAAACAACAAAAAAACAGAAGGAAAAAAGGAAAATACACTCCCCAAGCCCATGAAAATTCCTTCCTTCAGCAAAGATTCCAGCCAGGGAAACAAATGGGAAGGCAAAGAGGCGGAAATCCAAGCCAAGCCTTGTTCCACCAAAGATTTTGCCCATTGACCCGGGTACCCGAAAGGAAGAAAGAGCAAAACCAAAATGACCGTTGCCAAAATAGGAAAGGAAAAAGGAGAATGTAATAACAGCTTGTCTAAAGAAGAGGAGGTTTTTGCCTTCTTTTTTTGTTGTGTTATACATTGACGGCAAAGCCTTTCAATATAACGGTATCTTCTTTGAGCAGTTTGAAGGTACGTATCCTTTGACAAAGGCAAAACAGGACATGACGGAAGGCGGGGAGCTTTCATTTGCTGTTTTATTGCCTTTTCCAGCTCTCCGATTCCTATATTTTTTCGGGCGGAAACAGGAATTACAGGAATACCCAGCAAAGAAGAAAGCAAGGAATAATCAATGGTGATGTGCTTTGCCTCGTCTACCATGTTAACAGCAATTACCATAGGAATTTTCAACTCTGTCAATTGTAATGTAAGATAAAGATTTTTCGGAAGATGGCAAGCATCCACCACATTTAAAATACAGTCAGCCTGACGGATCGCCTTTTTTGTAACCTGTTCTTCCTCGGAATAAGGAGTGAGAGAATAAATTCCCGGTAAATCCATAATTCTTGTTTCTGAATAATGTTTCATCCTTCCCTCTTTATATTCCACCGTCACCCCCGGAAAATTACCGATATGAGCATTCGCTCCGGTAAGACGGTTAAACAGAGTGGTTTTTCCTGAATTTGCATTTCCCACCATTCCAATCAGCATAGGGTATCCTCCTTAATTTGAATCTGTTTTGCATGGGAAAGCCTTAAAGAAAGAGAATATCCCCGTAAAAAAAGCTCTATGGGGTCTCCCAAAGGTGCCTTTCCCGTTACCGTCACCTTCGTTTCGGGTAATAAACCCAAATCATACAGTCGGCAAGCAAGCCGATTTTCGCTGTTTACCGAAAGAATTTCCCCTGTTTGTCCCACTTTCAATTGATTTAATGTCATGTTCCTCCCACCTTTTTTACCAATTTATGAGCTGACTTTGTGGAAAATGCTAAAAATTAGAATCTATCTAAAAAAGGCTTGAATTATTATTCGTTTTGTTGTATAATTATGACATTAATAAAAATGAGGTGTCATTATGATAAAAGTTGGTATTATCGGTGCTACAGGCTATGCAGGTGCAGAGCTTGTGAGAATTTTAAGCTATCATCCGGAAACAGAAATTGTTCATGCCATGTCCAAAAGCTATGCAGGACAAAAGCTGACCGATTTGTATCCTTCTTTGGTAAAGGTGCAAGATTTGGTGTGCGAGGATTTGGATACGGATTTGTTAAAGCGGGATTGTGACGTGGTCTTTACCGCCCTTCCCCACGGTGCGTCTGCCGAAACCATTGCAAAATTGATGGAAAGCCCCACCTTGAAGGTCATTGATTTGAGTGCGGATTTCCGTTACCGTGACAGTGCGGTGTACAGTCAGTGGTACAATATTGACCATTGTGCAAAGGAATTGTTAAAAGAAGCGGTGTACGGCCTTTGTGAGCTATACCGTGATGACATTAAAAAGGCAAGACTCATCGGAAATCCCGGTTGTTATACCACCTGTTCCATTTTAGGTGCAGCACCCTTGCTTGCAAAGGGTCTGATTGAACCCGATTCTGTGATTATTGATGCAAAATCTGGGGTATCCGGAGCAGGAAGAAAATTGGTGATTGATCAGCATTTCTGTGAATGTACCGAAAATACAAAGGCATATGGTGTAGCAAAGCATCGTCATACCTCTGAAATTGAACAAGAGCTTTCTTTGCTGGCAGGAGAAGAGGTCATTCTTTCCTTTACTCCCCACCTGATTCCTCAGAAAAGAGGAATTTTGTCCACCATTTATGGTAAACTGAAAGCACCCATGTCTACAGCAGAATTATTGGACATTTACCGGGAATTTTATCAGGATGAATATTTTATCAGAATTTATGAAGAAGGAAAATTGCCCGAAACCAACCATGTGGCAGGCTCCAACTTTGTGGATATGGGTCTTGTGTCCGACCCAAGAACTGGACGGGTGATTGTAGTCAGTTGTATTGATAATTTATTTAAAGGTGCAGCAGGTCAAGCGGTGCAGAATATGAATCTGCTGTTTGGTCTGCCTGAAACCACCGCACTGGACTGCCCTGCATTTTATCTGTAAGGAGAAAAAATGAAAACTGTAATTTATAACGGAACGGTTATTTTACCGGATCATATTTTGGAAAATGGCTATGTTTTATTTGAAAACGGTGTCATTTCCGATGTAGGTACAGAATTTTTTGAAGATCAGTTTCAGGGAGAGAAAATAGATGCCCAAGGAAACTATATTTCTCCCGGCTTTATTGATATTCATGCGCATGGAGGCGGAGGCTTTCGGTTTATTGACGGCACTAAGGAAGCGGTCATTAATATTGCAAAAATTCATGCAGAGCATGGAACAACCACTCTGTTTCCTACCGTGTCTTCTTTTGATTATGAAAAAACGTTACAGGTGATTGACAACATCAAAGCTCATAAAGAAGAAGCGGCATTGCATATTCCCGGCATTCATCTGGAAGGTCCCTATTGCTCCAAAAAACAGTCAGGTGCACAAAATGTAAACAATTACAGAGATCCTGTCGAGGAGGAATATAAAGGAATCATCCAACGATACGGAAGCTTTATCAAAAGATGGGGGTATGCCCCTGAAAATAAGGGAACCCTCTCATTTCAAAAATATTTGGAAGAACATCATGTGCTTGGTGCCATTGCTCATTCTGATGCCACCTATGATGATATAGTCGGACTGATTCCTCACGGGCTTCGTTTGGTCACCCATCTTTATTCCTGTACTTCAACGGTAACCCGCAATCAGGGATTCAGGAGCCTGGGTGTGATTGAAACCGCATATTTATACGATGATATGTATGTAGAAACCATTGCAGACGGATGTCATTTGCCATTAGAACTGTTGAGAATGATTTATAAAATTAAAGGAGAAAAACGGATGTGTTTGGTGACCGATGCAACTCGTTGCGGAGGAATCACAGAGGCAGATACGGTGAAAAAGGGTGCAGAAAAAGACTTTATTATAGAAGACGGTGTTGCCAAGCTTCCGGACAGAAGTGCCTTTGTAGGAAGCATTGCAACCGGGGATAGACTGGTTCGCACCTGTATCAAAGCAGATATTCCTTTAGTATCTGCTGTCAGAATGATTACCCTAACCCCTGCAGAACTGTTTGAAATGCCAAAAAAAGGCAAGCTGGCCAAGGGATGTGATGCAGATATTGTCATTTTTGATGAGAAAATTAATATCAAGCAAGTGTTCGTCGGTGGCAGGGCGTTATCGAAATGATTGATAAAATGTGAAAATGAGGATAAAGGAGAAAAACCATGGATGTAAATTTTTTGATTAAAAAAGCGAATATTTTGATTGAGGCTCTGCCCTATCTTCAGAAATTTGCCAACAAAACCTTTGTAATCAAATACGGCGGAAATGCCATGATTAATGAAGAACTGAAATCTTCCGTTATGGAGGATATTACTCTTTTGAAGTTTATCGGCATTAACCCCATTGTGGTTCATGGGGGAGGTCCCGATATTAATAAAGCCCTGGCGGATATGAATATTGAAAGTCAGTTCAAAAACGGCCTCCGCGTGACAGATGAAGAAACCATGCGGGTGGTGCAAATGGTTCTCATGGGAAAAACCAACAAGGAAATTGTATCCCTTGTTAACTGTAACGGGGGAAAAGCATTGGGTCTTTGCGGGATTGACGGAGGACTGATTCATTGTAAGAAAATGACCCCCGAAATTGACGGCAAACCGGAAGATATCGGCTTTGTGGGCGAAATTACCAAGATTAATACCCATATTTTAGACCATCTGATTCAGGATGAATTTATTCCTGTTGTGGCACCCATCGGTATGGACGAGGAGGGCAACAGCTATAATATTAATGCGGATACAGTAGCAAGTGCAGTTGCCTGTGCCATTAAAGCAGAAAAGCTGATTACCCTGACCGATGTGGACGGCGTAAAGGATGCCAATAACAATATTATCTATGAAATCTTCCAGGATGAAATTTTAAAGCTGATTGATGACGGCACCATTACAGGGGGAATGATTCCCAAGATTTTAGGATGCTTAGAGGCAATTGATTCAGGGGTAAACAGTGTGCATATCATTGACGGCCGCCTGCCTCATTGTATCCTGCTTGAAATCTTTACCCATTCGGGTATTGGTACTATGATTAAAAAGAAAAGCTGATGCCCCGAAGCAAGGAGGCTAAGCCATGAGTACGCTTGGAAAACCAAGAAAATTGGTTTTTATTTTCTGTTTTCTAAGCTACGGAATCGCTTAGGCGACTGTCCGTGGAGGGGCTGGATGCTAGACAAAGAAAAGCCTATCCCCCGAGCAGTGAACCTTAAGCTGCAAGTACATGCGAAAAACCAAGAAAACATGGGTTTTGTTTTCTGTTTTGAGCATAACGGAGCTGCTTAAGGGAGCGACCGTGAGGGGGTGGAGGCTAGACAGAGAAAAGCTGATGCCCTGAGCAGGGAGAGTAAGCCATGAGCAAGGCTTTTACAGAACAACGCCAAAATATGGGTGAGAGTTTTCATTATTTCGGGTATCAACAATACCGTAGACGAGATGCGTAAAATCAAAGCTTTTTATGTAGAAAACGGAAAACCTTTAAAAACAGAGCTTTTGCCCCATCATCAAATGGGCGAAAATAAGTATGCGGCACTCGGCAGAGAAACAGAGCTTTTTACAGTGTCGACAAAAGAAAAGATTGCGGCACTTTATCGTGTGCTTTTAAATCCTTGCGAGGCATAAGCAGTATTACTATAATGGAATCAAGGATGAAAAGGAGGATGTTTTTATGGATTTTATAATCGGATGTAATTACTGGGCATCCAATGCTGGTACAGAAATGTGGAAAAATTGGGATGAAGCCGCTATACGGGAAGACCTTGGCGTTTTGCACGCACACGGGGTTACCCACCTGCGCGTGTTCCCGAATTGGCGGGATTTTCAGCCGGTTATTCCCATGCTGGGCGGTGGTGGCGCACACAAGGAATATCGCCTTGAAAATGATGTAAAACCGCAAAATACGTATTTTCTTGACGAAGTCATGTTAGAAAGATTCTCAGTCTTGTGTGATATATGCGACATGTATAATATAAAGCTCATTGTCGGACTGATTACCGGCTGGATGAGTGGGCGTCTCTTTATTCCGTCTGTTTTATATGGAAAAAATCTTTACACCGACCCAACGGCACTTTGGCTTCAGCAAAAGCTTGTGACAGGCTTTGTGCGACGTTTTAAAGACCGTGAAACAATTTATGCATGGGATTTGGGAAATGAGTGTAATTGCATGTCCCGTGCGGAAAATCGAGAGGTTGCAGCAAGCTGGACGGCTATCATTTCCAATGCCATTAAAGCTGCCGATAACACAAGACCTGTCGTATCGGGTATGCATAGCCTTCGTGTAGACAAGCAAGGCTGGTCCTTGTACGACCAAGCTGAATGGACGGATATTCTGACTACGCATCCGTATCCGTACTGGGTGGAGCATGCAAGCAAGGATGAAATTGGTTCCTTCCGCACCTCCATGCACGCCACCTGCGAAACGAAGTTGTATGCGGACATTGGCGGAAAACCTTGTCTTGCTGAGGAAATCGGCACGATGGGTCCGATGGTGTGCTCCGATGAACAAGCAAGAGCATTTTTGCGTTGCAATTTGTTTTCCAATTTTGTGCACCATGCATCTGGCGTAATGTGGTGGTGTGCCCATGAACAGACAAATTTAGACACGGCACCCTATACATGGAATATGGTGGAGGTGGAGCTGGGAATGATGGATACGGCACGAAACCCCAAGCCTGTTCTGCAGGAAATGAAGCGATTCTCGGATTTTCTGGTGCAATTTGATACAGAACTACCACCACCGAAGGAAGATGCGGTATGCATTTTGACACAATCCCAGGATCAATGGGGTGTGGCATATATGAGCTGGTGTCTTGCAAAGCAAAATGATATGAGCTTGCGCTTTGCCTATTGCGAGCAAGAGATACCCGAGGCAGAAGTTTATATGCTTCCGTCCCTGAAGGGACATCTGGTCATGCCTGCGGAAAATTTTAAAGAACTTAAAGCCCGTGTTTATCGGGGAGCAACCTTGTACATTTCAATTGATACGGGAATTCTTTCGGATTTTCAAGCCTTAACAGGCCTTAAGGTGCTGGATTCCTCACGCGGTTGGGAAACAGAAAGCATCAATTTGGATGGTGAAACCATTAATTTTACAAGAGAAAGGCAATATCGGATTGAAGCGGTCGGCGCAACCGTACTTGCGACAGATACGCAAGGTATACCTGCTGTTACCGTGTATACTTACGGCAAAGGAAAGGTGTATTTTGTAAACTTTCCGCTTGAAAGCATGCTCTTAAATGAAAGAAAGGCCTTTGATACAAATCTGTATAAGGTTTATGGTGAAATTTTCCGAAAGACACTCCTGAAAAAGAAAGTCACCTCACCAAACCCATACATAACGGTTACGGAGCACGAGGGAGAAAACGGAACCTATGGTGTGGCAATCAATCATTCGCCGTCCGCGCAAAAACCGATGCTGAAGCTAAAAGAACATAAAATCGGGGAAATACTGTATGGAGATATCAACGAATTGAAACCGTTTGATGCTGTCATATTTAAGCTTACAAACAAGTAATGGAAAAGAAGGATACAAAAATTATTATCCAACAAAAAC
>JAZQHN010000255.1:0-2340 GCA_045540615.1 Clostridia bacterium | reverse complement strand
AATCAAGCTTGCGCTTTTTTCACTTCCGTCCCAGTCTGCAATTTTTGACCAATCAGTACTAGACTGTGCTTGGCTACCGTTATTACCGCCAATATCATTGGTGCTCATCAAACGATAATCGGTTGGGTGAGTGTCTGCAGTTTTTAACAAGGAATCTGTCGCGATGGTACTATTGCTTTGCTCTGCGTATGTTTTGACAAAGTCCTTGGTCAAATCCGGTGTTGCGGCGCCAACAGGCACCGCAACAATACAGGATAGAATCATAGTCAATGTCAAAAACATTGAAATTGCTTTTTTCATACTTGATGTCTCCTTTATTTTGTCATAGAATATTCATCAGACCATTCGGTGGTAATTTCTGTTTCATTTCCACCCTTTGCAAATCCTTTTACATAGAAGGTTCCGTTCTGAACACCTTCACCATAAATTCTGATACCGTATTGTCCAGCCCCATTGATACCGTTTTCACCAATAAGCAATTCGGTAGGTGTTTCTTCTCTATTCTTAGTCAGATACATACCAAAGGAATCACGGTTTCCGGCATTTGCAACAGCGAAATAGAACACTCTTGCAGAATATCCGTCCTTGTAGTTTTCCTGAACTGCTGTAACAGAAGGCATTGTAATGGAAGGATCTCTTTGGATTTCAGTAAAGGTAACAGAAAGAGTAGCATCCTTTTCTATTGTTACATAAGAAACATTGGTCAAAGGAACGTTGTTATAAATCACTGTAGCTTCATAATTTTCTGCAGGAGTTACGGTAAAGTTCAATTGTTCTCCTGCGTTCAGATTGGATAATGTATGAGTTCCGCTCTGATAAGTGGTTCCATCAACTGTTACTGTTCCGTTTCCCTCTACTACCAAAGTATTTTCTGTCAGGGTGTTGACTACATTCAATGCAGCTCCCTTCACCCAACCTTGGTCATTCATTGCTACAACATAGTAATTTCCTGATGCAACGTTTTTGCCAACTGCAATTTCAGCTTGTCCGTTTGTTCCTTCGGTAATCGTAAATCCTTCTTTAATGACTGTAGTACGGCTTTCATCTGTTACGTACCAATCAAAATCCTGAGTAACACCGGCAGCGGTACCAATCTGATTGAGGGTTTTTGCGGTTGCTGTCACACTGTCCCCTGTATTAACAACTGCTGCATCCAGTTTGTTTTCAATATCTACTGCTTTCACCTTTGCAACATAGGCATTGGAAAGATAGATGGTAGGTACTTCAGATTCATTTTTCGGTCCTGCATAACCAAAGTGAATACTATAACTTGCATTTGCATTGGCTTCTTTAAATCCTGCAGGCAAGGTGATGGTTCCTGCAAATCTTGTCCATTGGTCAGAAATCGCAACACCCTTTGTACCGTGTTCTGCAGTATATGCATTCAAAGCATAATTTTCATAAAGAAAATATCCCATATTAAAGTTAGTAGCCGCGCCTGCATCTTTTGTTTTTGTATACATGCTGACTACCAGTACATCTCCGTCATTCAAGCTTGAGGTATCAAACCACAACCGACTGCCGGGACTATCTTTTCTAAACGATGTACCGGCAATCCCGGTAGAATTGTCAGCAAAAGGTGCATTTGCCTTTTTTTCCAAAATCAAGCTTGCGCTTTTTTCACTTCCGTCCCAGTCTGCAATTTTTGACCAATCAGTATTAGACTGTGCTTGGCTACCGTTATTCCCGGCAATATCATTGGTGGTCATCAAACGATAATCGGTTGGGTGAGTGTCTGCAGTCTTTAACAATGAGTCTGCTGCGATTACGCTATTGGTTTGTTCTACATAGGTTTTGACATAATCTTTGGTCAGATCCAGTACTGCCTCACCGCTTACTTCAAGTTTCGCTCCCTTTACCCATCCATTGGAAGCAACTGCTACAACATAATAAGTTCCGTTTTCCGCATTCTTTGCAACAGATACGGTTGCATTGCCTTCTTCTGATTCGGTAACAGAAATGCTTCCGTCATTGATCAAATTGGTACGGCTTTCGTCTGTTACATACCAATCATAGGTATATCCGCTGAGACCGCCTGTGGTGCCAACCTGATTTACAACAGCTGCTTTTGCGGTTACAGTAGAACCGGGGGTTACTTCTGACGCGGTCAGAGTATTGGTAATATCAGTTGCTGCAACCTTTGCAACATAGGCATTGGAAAGATAGATGGTAGGTACTTCAGATGCATTTTTCGGTCCTGCATAACCAAAGTGAATATTATAACCTGAAATTGATGCATTGGCTTCTTTAAATCCTGCAGGCAAGGTGATGGTTCCTGCAAATCTTGTCCATTGGTCAGAAATCGCAACACCCTTTGTACCGTGTTCTGCAGTATATGCA
>JAZQHN010000254.1:0-4635 GCA_045540615.1 Clostridia bacterium | reverse complement strand
CGTGAAAAATATGTAGCGGCAGGCGGTCCTGACGGAGGCGACGGAGGCCGTGGCGGAAATATTGTATTTGTTGCAGATGAAAAAATGACCACACTCATGGATTTTCGTTATAAAAAAAGCTACGCAGCAGAACGTGGCGGTGACGGAACTGCCAGAAAATGCTTTGGAAAAGACGGCAAGGATTTAGTCATTGCCATTCCTGCAGGAACAGTAATTCGTGATGAAGCAACAGGTCTTGTATTAGCCGATATGAATGAACCCGGCAAGGAATTCATTGCCGCAAAAGGCGGAAATGGTGGTTGGGGTAACACTCATTTTGCCACCCCTACCCGTCAGGCTCCAAACTTTGCAAAGCAGGGATTACCGGGCGGTCAGAGAACTGTTATTTTAGAATTAAAGTTACTGGCTGATGTTGGATTGGTTGGTTTTCCCAATGTAGGAAAATCCACTTTACTTTCCTCCGTCTCCAGTGCAAGACCCAAAATCGCCAATTACCACTTCACAACCTTGATTCCTAATTTAGGAATTGTTACCCCTCAAGGAGGAGAATCCTTTGTGATGGCGGACATTCCCGGGATTATCGAAGGTGCTCATGAAGGGGTTGGACTGGGACATGAATTTTTACGTCACATTGAGCGGACAAGACTTCTCATTCATGTCATTGACGTTTCAGGTTGCGAAGGAAGAAATCCTTTGGAGGATTTTGAAATTATCAATAGCGAGCTTCAGCAATACAGCATTCCTTTGGCAGAAAAGGAACAAATTATTGCTGCAAATAAATTAGACTTATTATATGACCAAACCTCTTACGAAGAATTCAAGGCAGTGATGGAAGAAAAAGGATTTACCGTCTTCCCCATCAGTGCTGCAACAGGACAGGGTGTTGGGGAACTGATTTCCTATGCTGCAGAACGGCTTTCCAAAATCCCTGTACCTATTTTGTTCGAGGAAGAAACAGGAGAAGTAGCAGAATATGATAAAGAGGCTCCCTTAACCTTTACTGTAACCAAAATGGATGCAGATTTATATGAGGTCAGCGGAACCTTGATAGATAAAATTATGGCATCCACTAATTTTGCCGATAATGAATCAGTTCGCTTCTTCCAGCGGGCATTACGAAGCAAAGGGATTATTGATGCTCTTCGCGAAAAAGGTGCCGGTGAAGGAGATACAGTCAAAATGCTGGATTTTGAATTTGATTTTATTGATTAGATACAAAAAATAATTACGACTCTATTTTACAACATCCAGTAATGATTGTAAGGATTTTTGGCATAAGTGTAGTATAGTCAGTATAAAAATGCTTGCCTTCCATTTTCTTTTATAACAAAATAACAATAGTTTCATTTTAAAAGACTGTAACAAAACTCATTTTTGCTACAGCCTTTTTTCTTTATTTTTCAGAAATACTTTTTATTCTATGATAATACTTTTGATTTTTTGCTCTTCCAAAGGCTTATCTCGATAATCAGTAGGAACAGATGCGATTTCATCTACCACTTCAATTCCCTCTATCACTTTACCAAAAGCTGCATACTGTCCGTCCAAGTGGGGAGCATCCTCATGCATAATAAAAAACTGAGAGCCTGCACTGTCAGGATGAGCTGCTCGAGCCATGGAAATCACCCCTCTGGTATGTTTCAAGGGATTGTTGACACCGTTTTGCAAAAATTCACCCTTAATATTATGGCCGGGACCACCCATTCCTGTTCCGTCAGGACATCCGCCCTGAATCATAAACCCGGGGATTACACGGTGAAAAATCAAGCCATCATAAAAGCCTTCTTTTACCAGTTTTTCAAAGTTCTCAACAGTAATAGGAGCTACTGTTTTATCCAACTCCAATTTGATCTGTTTTCCGTTTTCCATTGTAATAATAATCATTGTTATCATCCTTTCTGAAATAATAATATCAGTGTTCCGATTGACAAATCGGTTCCTTTTAACGTAACATGATACAAAGGTTCGTCCCAGTTTTGTTTTACTCTTACCTGATCCAGTTCTTCCGCATAACAAGCAGAAATTTCCACATTAATTCCCTGTACACAAATCGTACATCCGCTAATAGTTTTGATTTGATTATCGGAAATTTCAGGTTTACCGTACACCATCAGGTTCCATACAATTTCTCCTTTTTGAATAGAAAAATCATCAGCAATGGTAACAATACCTTTCTTTCTATCCAAAGTAGTGGTTCGTTTCAGAAAATTAATGCCCGCCTCGGAAGGATATGCTTTTCCGATTTCGTATGAAAGCAAGGTTTTGTCTTCATCATCTTGAAAATCAACAAATTCCGCCCGATACTGATTTCCATCCTTTTGCATCACACCATTTACGGTAGGAAGATTGTGACATCCCGACTGCATATTGGGAATTTTATACCGCTGCGGGCTGAAAGTTTTTGCTTCATAAACAGTGTTCCCGGGGTCTACAATAACAGGTTTTTTATCAAAATACACCATTACCTGACCCACGTCATTGTGGTTATGACTTTCATCATTCTGACCGCCCTTTGCGCCAATCGAAAAACCCATTCCGGTTTCGGGACATTGACGAGAGGTCAGTATCATAGTATCCTTCATAAAACAGGTTCGCTCCGGTTGGTAATCAACAGGAGGTTGCTGATCCATCTCTGCAATACGAAACAGCTTCATAATACGCATTTGAGGATAATCGGTATTTGTGGCGGTATCCATTTCTTTATTCTCAAATGCTTGTCTTCTCTTTAATCCATATCGAACCAATGATTCACATCCTGTTTTTTGCCCCATAAAGTAAAGAATATCACTATAAGTGAACTGTCTGGGAGAATTGTCGCCAAAATTGGCATATACATTGTCAAACAAGGCAGCTCGTTCGGCATAAAGAGCAATATTTTGAATCAAAGGTTCCTGTAAAATATCAACCATACCATTGGTCACGTACGAAATTAAATCCAATACAGAAATCAAGCAACCTCCTGCATGATAAAAATAGTCAGATCCTTCATCGCAGCCACCGTCAGGAAAATAATATTGAATAAACTGTTCCAAAATCAAAAAGCATTTATTCAACATCAGACGTCTTTGCTGTTGTTCTAACGGCATACACATTGCAGAAAATAAAGCGTTATATGTAATCCATGGGTTCCAATTATTGATTCTGCCCTCTGCACTTAATCCCATCCAGCCAAAATCGTCATAATTCAAGACAGGAAATACCACACGGTCACAAACACATTGAATAATTCTTTGATTAATGAGAGGACTGTATTCATCAAACTCCTTTTCAAAGAAATAATACGTCAAAGAAAGCAAAGCTCCAATACTACCCGCATATAAGTCTACATAATTTCTCTCCGCATTAAAACGGGGCAGCTTGACTTTATCGGGGTAATGGGTATAATAGTGATTGTTGTGACTGGGAGGAATCCAGGATGTCTGCTCACAAAATGACCACACATAATCAATTATTTTAGGAATAAAATTCTCATGAGGATGAGTCACTTGAGCTACAATCAGCTTTAAAAGATTCTGTCTTTTCGTCATCAAAATCGATTCATAACCGCCACGACTTCCCGTTTGATAAAAATCCAAGAACATGGTAGCAGTCAGCTCAGGAATTGGTTGTTCCGCCGCTTCTTTTCCGAGTTGTAAAAGCAGTTCTTTTTTTTGAACCTTTTCCCATTCTTTTGCTTTATAGCTTGGTAAATAACTAAATTCTTCCTTACTTTTTACCAAAAACGGTTTCAAGATAAATTCTTTTAACATGAGAAATCACCTACCAAATTCTTTTCACTCCGTGTATTTTCATTGTCAATGCTTCCATAAAGTAATAATCACCATATGCAGTATAATCGTTCGTGCCATTTTGTCTTCGTAACATTCCCGGTACCTTAGGATCGGGATCAAAATAATTTTCGCAAAGATCATCCAGCAAGGATTCAGCACCCTTTTTCAGAAATTCATTGTTTTCATGACGTAAAATTTCATAAATTCCGCAAACGGTGATGGCTGCAGCAGAAGAATCCACCACATACTTTCGATTGGCAGGATCTGTGATATCCCAGGTATACCAAGGCATTTTTTTACTGCAATAAATAGCAGGAGTTTCTTCGGGCAAACGGAAATCCCAAATCGGCACCTTTCCTTCGCAAAGTTCTAAGAATTTCATTGAAAGACGCTTTGTTGCATCCAGATATTCCGGTTTTTTTGTATAGGAGTAGGCAATGGCAAAGCCGTAAATTGCCCACGCGGTTCCTCTTGCCCAATGAGAGCCGATACCAAATCCGCAATAATTATCTTCTCCTAAGGATTCTCCTGTTTCTTCATTAAATCGCCATGCATGACATACCGTATCATCATCACGAACAAAATATCGCAAGGTAGTGTCTGCATGAAGCTCTGCAATTCTTGCATAATAAGGATGTCCTGTTACCTTACTTGCCCAGAACAAAAGCGGAATGTTCATCATACAGTCTACAATTGCCAAGCCTTTGCTTTCGGTAAAGAAATGGTTTTTGGACAATTCTTCATCCACATAAGGAGGAATATTATCATCCATTCTTCCCCAAGCACGAATATATCCACCTTTAGGAACAAAGCGTTTTGCAAGCTCATCTGCTGCTTTTACGCCGATTTCCTTCATTTTTGGATC
>JAZQHN010000253.1:0-5552 GCA_045540615.1 Clostridia bacterium | reverse complement strand
AGGTTGATAAAACAACGGGTGCAGGTGTTTATACCGTATATATCAATGGCGGAAATAAATTTACCTATACCGCAACTTCAGGTTCCGGTTCAATGCCCGTATCTCTTTACAGAAATCTGGTTGTAGGTTCCGATACTGATACTCTTTGTTGGTATGTTGATGATGTAAAGGTCTATGAATTACCTTCCACTGTTTCCAACAACGTTGCAGTATCTGAAGGCGGTAAGGTTACTGTAAACGGAACAGACTATACCGAAAATGGCACCGTTTCAGGTTTATATGAAGGAACTGCTTTAAACTTCACTGTAACTCCCGATGAAAACAAAGTCATTGACAAAATCACCTATAACGGACAGGAACTGGTGAACACCATGACCTCTGTTACCGTTGTAAAGGATGCAACCTTGAGCGTTACCTTTAAGGATGATCCTGCAGTTGCAACTCCTACAGTTTCTTTGTACACCGGTACTCCTGCCAATACTCAACCCAACGAAACCTTCGGGTTCTCTACTCATACCGTATATGGTGTGATGACCGGTTGGAAGAATATTGACGGATATGGTATGAAACTGAGTGACGGAACAGAATTTGTCCTGATGGAAGGTAAAACAGACGGAGAACCCTGGACATGGCTGGAAGAATCTCAGGGAAGATTTGCATTCCGTGTCTACGGGGAAGGAATTGTAGGCAAGACTTGCACCATGACTCCTTATATCACCGTTGACGGTTCTAATACCTTCGGTGAAGCATCTGATGAATTTACAGGCTCTATGGCAGAATAATTTGATTGCAACTTGAGAAAGCCGGAACCGTTTCGGCTCCGGCTTTCTTCCATATTAAAGAAACGACAATATATATGAACAAAATGACAACATGATGAAAGGAGAATATAAATGAAACTAACAAAAGGAATTTCATTATTACTCATCCTGTGCATGCTGTTAAGCTCTATGGGAGCCGTTGTATTTGCGGCTGACAGCGTTCGTTACAGCATTGCATTAAGCGGACCGATTACGGTCAGAGGTGAGGCGGTAACAATTTCTGTGACAAAGGAAACTGTGAATCCTGAAACCAAAGTTCACTCTGCGGCAACAGTGGTAAGCGGTGTGACATTCACAAGCTCTGATGAAAACGTTTTGTCTATCGGGGCAGACGGTAAAATCACAGCAAAAAAGGTGGGTACAGCAAGTGTAACTGCTAAGGGCGAAGGATTTACTTTGACCATGCTTGCCGTCGTAACCTTAGAAGGCCCTGATGCCAAAACAGTTGTTAACTTTGATGACAAAACCCCCGGGGATTACACCAGAAGCAGTAATTCCCAGCAGGCAACAAGCACTTATATTGATTTGCCTCATAAAATTGTAACCGCACCTGCATTCGGCGGAAAGGGCAATGCACTGTATCTTCCTGCATTGAATCCTGCTGATTATGCAAATAAGGGCTGGACAACAGGAGCAAACTGGGCAGAATATCCTTTGTTCCAGATTTCCGAAGATGAAGATGATCAACTCATTATCCCCGGAAAAATCAGCCAGTTCTGGTGGTACTATCCTGAATATTCTGTTCGTAACAATTGGTATATTCAGATGTATCTGCCCAGCGGTAACTATGCAAAAATTATGTTGCATAACAAGAATGCAAACTATCCTTTGCATTTAGCACGTATCGAAAACTTCAACAATCGCGGTACAGCTGTATTTTCCAAAGGAAACAGTAGCTGTAACTGGGGTGGGGAATATGCTTATCTGAACTATGGCTGGAACCAGGTGACGGTAGATGCATCTTCCGTTGACCCCACAACAGGAAACGGTGCTTACAACATTTATATCAACAGCGATAAAATTGGCGTATTCACCGAAAGCACAGGAAATCAATCCGGTTCCGGTAAAATTGTATTTAACCGTGAATTGAATTTTGCAGCTACCTTAACAAGCTCTCCTGCATATTTCGATAACTTCGGAATTTATGAACTGATTCTTCCCGAAGAAGTGGATAACACTTTGGATTTGGGTGCAGGCGGTTCCGTTCTCATTAACGGAAAATCCTACAGCGCCAGCGGAACCATCAGCGGTCTGAACGAAGGGGATATCCACGAAGTGACCGCACAACCTAAAATCGGCTATATGATGGATACCGTTACTTATAATGGTGAAGCGGTAACCGACAATAAGTTTACTGTTGTGAAAAACGGTGTTTTGAAGGTGACCTTCAAGGCTGACGAAACAGAAGATGAAAAGAAAGAATACACTCTGTCTTCTGATGGTGCAATTTTGTTGGGACAGCAAACCAAGGCAATTCTGACCGAAACCAAATCCAGAGTTGCGGTTACTTCTCAGCGTCAGATGACAGACGAACCTACAGAAGTTCCAGTGGGTGCAACCTTTACTTCTTCTGATAACAAGATTGTTTCGATTGACGAAACAGGATTGATGACAGGTAACGCTGTTGGTACAGCAAAAATTTCTGCTTACATCGAAGGCGCAGAAGTTGGTTCCTTCTTAGCAGTTGTATCAGGCGGTGTTGTTGCAGAAACCAATTATGACGGAACTGATTTACCCGAAGGGGAACAGATTGAAAGTCTGTATTCTGAGCAGGGCGGTAATGCAACTGCGGCTTATGAATATGTGACTGCTCCCAGACTCGGATTAAGCGGAAAAGCGCTTCACTTAAAGCAGATTTATGCAACCGACATGGATAAGGCATTGACCGATACCTCCGGTTATAACTGGATTCCCAAGCTGGATGCTGTTGCAAACGGCGGTAAAACCGATAAGGGAACCATTACTGAATTATGGTACTACCATTCCAGAACTGCAATGGAAAGGGGTGACACCATCTGGTTCCAGTTAGGGTCTCACAGTTTCTTGGCTATGTTCCAGAATGCACAAAGCGGATTGAATCGCGGTGAATTTTCTGTCAACAGCCATGCTCAATGGTGGGGACGTGCCGGTGCAACTGTAGAATATGCAAATGACACCTCCATTGGTGCATTTTCCAATACCTTTACTTATAAAATAGGTTGGAATCAGATTGTTATTGACGGTTCTGAAATTTTGGAAGACGGCGGTGTGAAATATAAGTTCTTTGTAAACGGTAACAACGTTTATAATGTAACCATTCATCCTACCGCGGATAAAACCGTTGAAGAAGGCATCGAAGAGATTCATTTTGTCCGTTCCCTGCTGAACACACGTGCAACTTCAGATACCTGGATTGACGGGTATAAGGTATATAAAATGGATGCTGCTCCTTATGTCAGCAGTGTGAAAATTACCGGTAAAAATGAAATCGGTAATACTGTAAAAGGTTCTTATATTTTCTCTCAGGGCTATGGTTCTTTGTTTGACGAAAATGCAGAAGAATTTTATAACTGGTATACCTACGATCCAGAAAGCAAAGCTTATACATTGATTGAAGAATCTGATAAAAAGTCCTGGGATTTAACTCCCGAAATGGAAGGAACCTGGATTAGCTTTGGTGTTACCTTAGGGGATGAAACCTTCTATTCCGAACCTATTCAGATTATGGGAGTGGGAGAAACCAATGTTGCTCCTGAGCTTTATGTGGCAAAGAACGGTAAGGACACCAATGACGGTTCTATTGATGCTCCTTTTGCATCCTTGGAAAAGGCAAGAGATACCATCAGACTTTACAAAGAAAACGATTTGATTCCTGATGGCGGTATTACTGTTTATGTTCGCGAAGGAATCTATCAGTTGGGTCGTAGCTTCCTGTTGACAGAGGAAGACAGCGGAACTGCAGATAAACCCATTATTTATACAGCATATCCGGGTGAAAAGGTTACTCTGTCCGGTGGTGCTACTATGACCTTGGATAAATTTACTGCAGTAAGCGGTGAAATGAAGGATAAGCTTTCTTATGACAACGCAAAAGAAAATGTTATCGTTGGAAAATTGTCCGATTTCGGTTTGGAAACTCCCGAAAAATACAAATTGAGCACTGCAAGCTACAATGCTCCCTTGATTCTGTACGATGGACAGGCAATGAGACTTGCAAAATATCCTAACAGTAATGCTAAGACAGACTGGATGAAATGTGACATCTTAAATCGTGGTAAATGTAACCGTTATTCTGCTACTGACTACCGTCAGGGTACAGGATTGATGAAATTTAAGTATTATCCTGAAGATGAAGCAAGAATTGAGGGCTGGTCTGTTAATACGGATGAAATCATCTATAATGGATACTGGGGCGAAACCTGGATTAATGAGGTTATTTACGGTAACATGGATAAAGAAGCCAATACGATTGAAGCAACTGCTGCTATGACTTATGGCGGTGCAGCTTATCAGGCAGATGGTAAAACTGCTTTGACCGGTATCGGCAAACCTATCGGCATCAACTATTATGCCATGAACGTATATGAAGAAATGGATGAACCGGGCGAGTTTTATATTGACAGAAAAACCGGACTTCTGTATTTGTATCCCATCAATGATAATGAAAATGCCGAAATCAAGATGACCAATCTGAATGCTGATTTGATTTCTGTTCAGAATGCGTCTTACATTACCATTTCCGGTATTGAATTAACCTCTGGTCGTCAGTATGGTGTAAACCTTTCCGGTTGTGATCATGTTGTAGTGAAAAACTGTGACCTGAATAGTTGTGAAAAGAGGGGGATTAATATTACCAATTCCACCAACAGCGGAATTATGGATTCTCACATTCACCAGAATGGTGCAGGTGCAATCAACATGGAAGCTTGCGGTAACAGAGATACTCTGGAAGAAGCAAATTGCTTTATTACCAACAATGATATTCATGACAACACCATTTTGAGTGAATATGCAAACCAGATTGATATGCTGGATTGTGTAGGATGTGTCATTGACCATAATGAAATTTACAACACTCCTCATATCGCAATCAACTTTACCGGTTGTTATAACGTAATGGAATATAACTATTTCCATCATGTAGTTACCAACACAGCAGACACCGGTGCCATCTATACCGGTCGTCATTGGGATGACCACGGAAATATTGTTCGTTATAATCATTTCAGTGATTTGGGTAATCCGAGAGGCGGTATGCTGGCTGCAGCTTTCTTTACCGATGACGGTAGCTCCGACTGCGATATTTATGGAAACGTATTTGGCCCCAATTTGGACGATGCTCACGTAATCAAAGTTCATGCAGGGCAGAATAACTACTTTGAACATAACCTGTTTATTAATACCCCTTATTTTTACTGTGCATATATTTGGGATAACAACAAGTGGGCAAATTACATTTTAGGGGAAAACGGTGTAGATACTGTTTCCTACCGTGACAGATTGTTGACCATTGCGGCAAATCCTTTGTACATCGAAAGATGGCCTTGGGTTCAGGATGCATTCAAACCTCGGAAGGAAATCAAGCATCTTGGTAACACTCTTGGAAATAATTTGATTATCATGATTGACAATGAACTCAGAGGCGGTAATCCTCGGAAAATGGGTGAAAACGGACCTGCCAGAGGTCAAGGTAACGATGGAGCTCCGCTGTACGGGTGGGCAGATGAGAAGACCAACAAGATTCTCATAAAT